>JAFBAP010000028.1 GCA_019247695.1 Verrucomicrobiota bacterium
CCGAACTCCGAACTCCGAACTCCGAACTCCGAACTCCGAACTCCGAACTCCGAACTCCGAACTCCGAACTCCGAACTCCGAACTCCGAACTCCGAACTCCGAACTCCGAACTCCGAACTCGCCCATTACCCGTTCCAGTTAGTTGCAACCTGGCGTGTTTCTGCTGTGTTTGCGGCTCAATGTCACGCACGAGTATCTCCGGTCGTATAGCCGCGTGCCCTCCTGGCGCTGTCTGGGCCCTTCTAATCACGTACAACCTGTTTCTGCTGCTCCTGACCCCTGCACCTGCGGCCGAACCGGTCCCGCTTGGCCCGGTAACGCCGCTATGGCTGCGTTACCCCGCCATTTCGCCGGATGGCAAAAACATCGCTTTCACTTTCCGGGGTAACCTTTTTCGGGTGCCTGCGACGGGCGGACAAGCGATCGCGCTCACGGCCGGGCCGGCTCACCGGATCGCACCCGTCTGGTCGCCCGACGGCAAGTACCTTGCGTTTGCCTCTGACGAATACGGAAACTACGACATCTTTCTAATCAGTGCCGATGGCGGTCCGGTGCGCCGACTGACCGATCACAGCGCCGATGAAATTCCGGCCGGTTTTACTCCCGATGGCCAGTACGTCGTTTTCAGCGCGCACCGGATGAATTCCGCAAAAAGTTCCAAGTTTCCTCTCGGGCGAGTCTTGCCGGAGCTCTACCGCGTCTCGATTGAAGGCCGGAAAGAACCCGACCAGATCTTTAGCACGCCCGCGCGCAATGCGCACTTTGACCGTACAGGCCAACGGATCATTTACGAAGACATTAAAGGTTATGAAGACCTCTGGCGCAAGCACGAGACATTCTCCATCGCTCACGACATCTGGCTTTATGACGTTCAGAGCGGGGATTATACCAAGCTGACGGATTATCCGGGCGAGGACCGGGAACCCGTATGGGCATCCGACCAGCAATCGGTGTTTTACCTCTCGGAACAAAGCGGCTCTTCGAACGTCTGGCGGTTGTCGCTCGATCAGAATAGGCCGGGCATCCCGGTGCAGGTGACGCATTTCGACAAAAACCCCGTGCGGTTTCTCTCGGCTGATGACATCGGCGATCTTTGTTTCGGGTACGACGGCGAAATCTACACGCTGCCGTCCGGCGGCAACGAACCCCGAAAAATAGCCGTTCAGATCGCCCTGGCGGACGACCGGAACCGCGTGTCGACCCAGGTGCAGTCGGCCGGAGTCACTGATGTGGCGCTAAGTCCGAACGGAAAAGAGATTGCCGTCGTGATCCGGGGCGATATCTACGTGGTTTCCGTTGAGCACGGCGAAACCAAGCGCATCACCAACACACCGGGACAGGAACGCACGGTGCACTTCAGCCCGGATAGTCGCCATCTTGTTTTTGCGGCCGAATACAATCGACCCTGGGCGGTGTATGAGGCCTCGATCGTTGCGCCCAAGGAGAAGGAACCGTACTTTTTCGATTCAACCGTGATCGACGTTCATCCGGTCGTCGAAAATGGCCGGGAGAACTTTCAACCTCAGTACTCGCCGGACGGCAAAGAAGTGGCTTACCTCGAAGACCGGACGACGCTGAAGGTCATCAACCTCGACACCAAACAAACCCGGGTCATTTTACCGGGCGAATACAACTACTCATACGAGGATGGCGACCAATGGTACGACTGGGCACCGGACGGTAAATGGTTTCTGGTGGATTTTCTTGATCGTAACCGCTGGTCGGCGGAAGCGGGCATCGTGGACGCAGAGGGCAAGGTCCGGCTGACGAACCTGACCAACAGTGGTTATGATGACCTGCGCCCGCAGTGGGTGAACGGCGGCAAATCGATGATCTGGTTTACCGACCGGTACGGGCTCCACGGAGACGGCGCCGGCCAACTGCCGCAGGTCGATGTTTACGAAATGTTTTTCAGCCGCGAAGCCTTCGACCGTTTCCGTCTGTCCCCAGCCGAATTTGCGGTGCTGAAAGAGCAGGAGGACGACGCCAAGAAGGAGAAGGGTAAGCAGAAGGATGAGAAAACCTCCGCCAGCCCGACCCCGCCTCCAAGTCCGGAGCAGAGACCGGCTGTCACCCCGGCGGCCACGGACTCCGGGAAGACCGAGCCGCTCACGATCGACCTGAAGAACATTGAGGACCGTACAGCGCGACTCACCCTCGCCTCGTCGCAAGTTGCGGACGCCCATTTGACGAAAGACGGCGAGACGCTGGTTTACCTGGCCAAAAGCGCCAAGGGGTACGAGCTCTGGAGCTTGAAGCCGCGCGATAAGGAGTTGAAGCGGCTGGCGGAATTTGATGCCGGCGAGCATCGCCATGGACCCGGTCCGGCGTTTCCGGAGCAGGTTGAGCTGGACGGCGAAGGAAAGAACGCGTTTATTCTGGTGGAAGGCCGGCTAACGAAGGTCAGCCTGGCGGACGGCAAGCAGGAACCGGTTAAAGTTGCGGCTGAAAAGGAGCTCGATCCTGCAGCTGAGCGGGCTTATTTGTTCGAGCACATCTGGCGCCAGGTGAAAGAAAAGTTTTACGTCGCGGACCTGCACGGCGTTGATTGGGAATATTACAAGCAGGTCTACGCCAGGTTCCTGCCCTACATCGATGATAACCGCGACTTCGCCGAGTTGACGAGCGAGATGCTTGGCGAACTGAACGCCAGCCACACCGGCTGCCGCTTTGTTGCCCAGGATCAGGATCAAACCGCCGCGCTGGGCGCCTTCTTCGATCCCCAATACAAGGGCCCGGGAATCCGGGTTGAGGAGGTCATTGCCAAAGGACCTTTGAGCACCACGGACCCGGTGATCACTGCCGGGATGGTGATCGAAAAGATTAACGGTGTGCCGATCGATCCGGCCACCGACCTAAGCGCCCTTCTCAACCATAAAGCCGGAAAGCTGATCGACGTCACGGTGTTTGATCCGGCCAAAGGCACGCGAACCGATGTAACGTTCAAGCCGATCAGCCTGGGGGAACAGGAGAACCTCCTTTACGAACGTTGGGTCCGACAGCGGCGTGAACTCGTTGACCGTCTCAGCCACGGTACGATCGGCTACGTGCACGTCCGTGGAATGGATGACGAGAGTTATCGGAACACTTTCGCCGAGTCACTGGGTGGGCGCCAAAGTGGGAAAAAGGCGTTGATCGTCGACACCCGCTTTAACGGTGGCGGCAACCTCCATGACGAGCTTCAAACCTTCTTGAGCGGCAGACCCTATTTGCACGCCGTGCCGCGTGGCCAAAGCCTGGGTTGGGACCCATTCAACAAGTGGGCCAAGACGAATGCCGTGCTCGTGAACGAGAGCAACTATTCCGACGGGATGTTGTTCCCCTGGGTTTACCAGTTTTTCCACCTTGGAAAAGTGATTGGCATGCCGGTCCCGGGGACAGGCACGGCGGTGTGGTGGGAAACGCTTCAGGATCCCTCCCTTTTCTTCGGCATTCCGGAGGTTGGTTACATCGACGAAAAAGGGCAATGGATGGAAAGAACCCAGGTTGAACCCGATATCCGCGTGAACAACGATCCGAAGAGCGTGGCGGAGGGGCGCGATCTCCAGATCGAACGGGCCGTCCAGGAGCTGATGGGGGCGGATGGTGTGCATGGCTGAAATAATCCAGTTGCCAGGTCTGCGGTTTCAGCCTAGCTTCGGAGCCTTCTTTTAAGGAGATATAGCTCAATTGGTTAGAGCGCTGCCCTGTCACGGCAGAGGTTGCGGGTTCGAGCCCCGTTATCTCCGGGTGTAAAAGCCCCGTTCCAAGCGAGCGGCTTCCAGACCCGGTGCACTCCGGCGTTTTGCAATCTCATCGGAGACCGCCGAAAATCGGCAACAGGCCGTCTTCCCGTCCTGCACGGGTGTGTGCAGGCAAGGATCAAGCCAGCCCTGGGCCCGGCGTGAGGCACTTGCGGGCGTCCCGTTTACACGGCGCTTGGCCCGAACGCCACGCCGCTCGGCTCCGTTTTTAACGCTAGGTTTTCGTCGCCCGGCGTATCCGGTAAGTTTCACCGGACACATCAACCTCCCCCTCCTCACCGCGTTGGATGCGTTCAGTGACCTCTTTCGGCAGCGGCTTTCCCTGATTCCGGCCATCTCCAAACTGACCGGTATGCACCCATTTGCCGTCCTCCAATTTTTCGACCTCGTAGGCGATCGCCAAAGGATTGATTTCCATGTCGTAAAATGCGCTGAACACGGACCGCCGGCAGAAAAATTTCGGCTTGGATTAATTAAGAACGGCCGGCCTGCCGCCCAAAAACCGGCAGGGAAATTAGCGGTGCCGCATCCCGGCTCGAGAGCGGCCAAAGTAACCTACCATTTCAGATCCGGTGGGCCAGACGCGCGACGACGGCGATCAGTTCGCCTGCCTCGGTGGGCTTGGCGACGTGCATGTCGAAGCCTGCGACGATCGCCCGTCGCCGGTCTTCGGAGCGAGCGAGCGCAGTCAGGGCAACGGCCGGCACATCTCCGCCCGCGTCAGGCCCGAGCCGGCGGACATTTCTGATCAACTGGTACCCGTCTTCACCCGGCATCCCGATATCACAAACCAGCACATCGGGATGCACCTGCCGGATGAGTTTAAGCCCTTCGGCGGCTGACCCGGCGGTGAACACCGTCGCCTCACACTCTTCGAGCATTCGTTTGACGACCATCCGCGCATCCGGTTCATCGTCGATCACGACGATCTTGGCCTTTTTCAGAGAAGGAGGCTGCGTAAACGTTTCATCCGTTCCCACCGGTGCCGACGCTGATTGGCCACCCGGGCTTTCCGTTTCGTCGGACTGAATGATGGCCAGCGGCAAGCGGACCGTGAACGTGCTGCCCTGACCTTCGCCCCGGCTTTTAACGTGGACGCTGCCGCCGTGCATTTCGGTCAGGCTTTTGACGAGGGCCAACCCGAGGCCAAGGCCGCCCTGTTTGCGCGTTGTCGAAGCGTCAGCTTGGCGGAAACGCTCAAAGAGATGCGGCAGGAATTCAGGTTTAATGCCTTGCCCTGTATCGCGGACACTGACCTCGATGTACGAGTCGGCGCGCTGCAGAAATACCTGCACGCGCCCATGGCGCGAGGTGAATTTGATCGCGTTGGCGAGCAGGTTCCAAAAAATCTGCTGGAGCCGGGCGGCATCACCCATCACGGTGCTGGCGGCGCGCGAATCCAGAACCTTTTGCAGCCGGATTCCCTTGGCGGCAGCCGTAGGGGCGACGGCATCGACGACGGCTTCGATCACCATCGCCAAGTCGACGTGCTGCACATCGAGCCGCACCTTCCCTGCGATGATGCGGCTCATGTCGAGCAGATCTTCAATCAACTGGGTTTGCACGCGGGCGTTACGCTCGATAACGGCCAGACCTTCCTGGAAGTCGCGCTCCTGCACTTTGCCGCCGCGAAGGATTTGCGCCCAGCCAAGGATGGCGTTGAGCGGGGTGCGTAGTTCATGGCTGAGCGTGGCCAGGAATTCATCTTTGATCCGGCTCGTCCGCTCCGCTTCGGTGCGAGCGGCCCGTTCACTCGCCAGGAGTTCTTCACGTTCCACGTCGGACTGTTTGGCCGCGCCGATGTCAATGGTAATCCCATCAAAGCGCACCGGTTTACCTTCCGCATCATAGAAGGCGCGACCGACGGCCCGAATCCACTTTTCACGTCCGTCGACCGGCGAGACGGTGCGGAATTCAACCTCGTAGGTGGAACGCGACTCGAGGGCGCCGGCAATCGCCTGGCGGGTTCGCTCCCGGTCCTCCGGATGGAGGCGCTCGTAGAACGTGTCGATGGAAACTTCGGCTGCAGGCGGGAGCCAAAAGTGCTCCTTGACGCGCCGATCCCACTCCAACCGTCCGAACGGCAGGGGGCAAAACCAGAGCCCGATGTCCGCCGTTTCCAGCACCATGGCCATTCGTTCCCGGGCAATCCGTAAAGCCTCTTCATTTTGCCTGCGGGCGGTGACGTCTTGAAAATAAACCGACAACCCTTCGGCTGCGGGGTACGCATGGACCTCGACCCAGATGTTCAACGGCGGGTAGAAGTCCTCAAACGAGACCGGTTCGCCGGTCTCCATCGCGCGATGGTACTCGCGGTAAAAGGCCAGGTTTACCGCTTCGGGAAATTCCTCCCAAACGACGCGCCCGAGCAACTCGTGCCGCGAACGCCGCAGCACCTGCTCCGCTTCATCGTTGACGTAGGTGAAGCGCCACTGGGGATCGAGGAAAAAGAAAGCGTTGGTGATGCTTTCCAGAATGGTGCGGATGCGTCGGGCGGACCGGGCGGCTTCATCCTCGGCCCGCTTGCGGGCCGAGATGTCGGTAAAACAAATCACGACGCCCGCGATGGGCCCATCTTCGATGACCGGGCTGGCGCTGTACTCGACGTCAAACGAACTGCCGTCGCGCCGCCAGAACACTTCACCCTCAACCCGGCAAGGTTGGCCCGTACGGATCAGATCAGCAATCGGGCATTCCGCCTCGGGGTAAATTGACCCGTCCGCCAGGCGGTACTGGACCAGTTCATGGAAATTCTTGCCGAGCACGTCCTCCTGGTCCCAGCCGATCATGGCCGCGGCCGCAGGATTTATGAACGTGCATCGCCGTTCCAGATTAAGCCCGACTACCCCCGCGCTGGTGGACCGCACCAATAACTCGGCGTACTTGGCAGGGGGAACGTCCCCATCTTCCGCGGAACTGATCGGCTGATCCTTCAACATACCTCCCGGAAAATCTGTACCGTTCGCCAAAGCTCCGTTCGGCAACAAGGCCACCTTTCTTCAGACAAGCTCACTTGTTGCGGAACGGATCCCTGGAAACGGTATACCAACGTTTCGAATAAATGAGGAATCGCCTGGTGGCAAGGCGGCGTTTCCCGCGGCGTCCACCAATTCTAAAAAGACCGGCGGTGGCACCAGGACCGTGACTCCGGCAGCGGAAAGCGGGTGGATCGCTCGACGTTTGCGGGTCTGGGCGGCCCTATCGTGTTGCCCCTGAGCCCACAGTCAGCCACAATTTCGTCGGAACCGGCATTCCGGAAGCCGCACATCGTGTATCTTAGGACAAGTGAACGAACACGACTCCACTTCACCGGACTTCGAAGACTTAATCACCACAGATCTCCAGTTGGACGTAGGTTGGGCCGACATCGCTGACGACGAGATCTGCAAGGCGGAGTATGAATGCCTTTGCGTTTATCTCACCTTGCAAGAATTCACTGAACTGACGGAACTCCTGGTGGACGAATGTTCCCCATTGCAGGCCAGAAACGTCCTCGGCTGCTTTCACGAGTTGCTGAAGGGATCGCCTTTTCTCAGGAAACACCTTGAGCCGGACGACCTGGAACGGCGCATCAGCCTGCTCAATGCGGCAACCGATTTTCTCGGCGAACAGGCCTAGTTACACCGCGGCAGCCAATTGACCGCTTCCAGCGAGCCGTTCTGATCGATCTTTTGGTTGAAATCAGAGCGGCATGCGCTAGTAAGTTCCTCCCCGAAATTGCCGGGAGGTTGCCATGGACATCATCCGTAAAATTGAACGTGAACAAATGAAGACCGACCTCGTCCCCTTCAAGGTGGGCGACACCGTGAAGGTGCACACCCGGGTGATCGAGGGCGATAAAGAACGCATCCAGCTGTTCTCCGGTATCGTCATCGGGCGCCGGGGGAGCGGTCTTAATTCATTTTTTACGGTGCGCCGTATTTCGTATGGCGAGGGCGTTGAGCGGGTGTTCCCTTTGCATTCGCCTCGGATCGCAAAGATCGAGGTGGAACGGCAGGGCAACGTGCGGCGAGCGAAGTTGAATTACCTTCGCGACCGCAAGGGCAAGCAGGCCATGACGGTAAAAGAGAAATAGAGAAATCGTCGTAACGGCGTCAGTGCGGATGCCCCTCGCGGGAAATCCGCAACCGTTTCGGCGCCAGCCGGTTCTGCGTCACCGGACGTGTCTCGACGGCCATTGAGCCGAATCGGCCGATTTTATTTGCTGCCGGAGACGGGACTGCTCATCGTAAGCCCGATGGGCAGGCGGATACGATGCGGTCTGCAGCACGAAAGCGAGCTGCACGCCCGGGGCATCCGCGCGGTGGCCGGCGTGGATGAAGCGGGCCGCGGTCCGCTGGCCGGCCCGGTGGTGGCGGCGGCCGTCATTCTGCCCGATGCTTTCCGGTTGGCCGGCCTGACTGACTCAAAGCAGCTCAGCGCGGCGGTTCGGGAACGACTTTTCCTGGCCCTTCGTGCCGACCGGCAGGTCGCGGTGGCGGTCGGTATCGCCCCGGCCTGGGAAATTGATCAGGTCAACATTCTCCAGGCGACCCACCGGGCGATGCAACGTGCGCTCGGCACCCTGGAACGGCAACCGGACCATGTGCTCGTTGACGGATTACCGGTCCCATCGCTGACGCTGCCCCAGACCGCGATCGTGGGCGGAGACGCCCAATCCTTAAGCATTGCCGCCGCGAGCGTGATCGCCAAGGTAACTCGTGATCGCCTCATGGAAGGCTGGCACCGGCGCTTTCCGCACTATGGGTTTGACCGTCACCGAGGTTATCCGACCAAAGAGCACCTCCAACGTTTGCGCACTTATGGACCCTGCCCGATTCATCGCCGTTCTTTTGCGCCGGTGGGCGCAACGATACCGGCCGTTTAGCAATCAACGCCAACGGGCGTCGCATCTCAGGTTAGGACGGCGGGGAGAACAACTTGCCGCCAGATTCTTACGCCGGCATGGCTTCAAAATTCTGTACCGGAATTTCCGGTCCAAGTTCGGCGGCGAGATTGACCTCGTTTGCCGTGACCGGACGGCGAATGCATTGGTTTTCGTCGAGGTCAAAACCCGCCATTCCGACGCGTTCGGTCCTCCGCACGCCGCCGTTACGCCGGCGAAGCAGGAACGCCTGCTCAGGGGTGCCCGACAGTGGCTGCGCATGCTCGACCGGCCCGAAATCGTGTACCGGTTTGATGTCGTCGAGGTGGTGATGGATGACGGGCCGAGCATCACGCTGATCCGGAACGCCTTCTCTGTGCCTGACTCGGTCTATTATTAGCGTTTTCCGGCCGGCCGGCACCCGTTCGTTCGCTCGTGAAACGTGGAGGTGCCGCGAGCTTGTGACGATGGAGCCGTGCCCTTGAAGGTCGATTATCTGGTGGTTGGTCAAGGCTTGGCCGGTTCTCTGGTTGCCTGCCTCCTGTTTGAACGCGGCCGCAAAATCCTCGTCGTGGATGACGGCCACCGGACGGCCGCATCGCAGGCTGCCGCCGGCATCATCAATCCGATCACCGGTAAACGGCTGAACCGGCCGCTTCTCGTCGATGCTTTACTGGGCGACGCCTTCGAGGTTTATCCGCGGCTCGAGATCCTGTTGAACGCCCGGTTTTTCGCCCGGCGCGTCGTCCGGCGCATCCTTGCCTCTGCCGACGAAGCGCGATATTGGGCCCGGCGCCGGCAACTCGACGAGTACCGGCGTTACCTGGCGTGCCCCGATCAGTCGCTCGAGGAAGTACCGCGTCTTGAAGCTCCGTTCGGCGCGTTTGCAATTGAGAGTGCGGCCCAATTGGACGTCCCGGCGTTTATCCGGGCTACCCGCCGGCTCCTCGCGACCGAACACGCGCTGTTGGAGGTCCCCTTCGATTATACGCGCGTCAGGATCGGCACCGACGAGGTCTGGTGGAATGATGTGCGTGCCCGGCACCTGATCTTTTGCGAAGGGTACCGCCTCGTGCAGAATCCCTTTTTCAACCCGATCGAACTAAATCCGGCCAAAGGCGAGATTCTGACCCTGACCGCGCCGGCGTTTCAGACCGGGCAGATCGTGCAAGGCGGCAAATGGCTCTTCCGCAGTCTGAACGGCGAGGTCCTGGCCGGGACCACCTACCATTGGGACCAACTCGATGAGACAATCAGCGAGGCGGCCCGCCTCGAGATAGAAAAAGGGTTGCGCCTTTTCTTCTCCGGCGATTATCAGGTCACGGCACAACGGGCCGGGGTACGCCCGGTGATTCGTGCAGACAACCGGCCCGTCGCCGGACTTCACCCACAGCACCGGCGTCTGGCCATCCTGAACGGTCTCGGGTCCAAAGGCGCCTTGCAGGCCCCGTTTGCCGCCCGCCAACTGATCGCGAAAATTGAAGACAACGGGGAGATTTGCCCGGAGATTGATGCATGCCGGGAATTTCTCTGGAAACAACGACGGAGCGCCTGACGGTCTATGCGGCCCGTTGGCTAAAGGAGGCATTACGGTCAGGGGCCTATGCGGTCGACGCCACGGTGGGGAACGGTTACGATACCCTGTTTCTGGCGCATGAGGTAGGGCCCGCGGGACGTGTGCTGGGGTTTGATGTACAGAAGGTCGCGCTGACCAACGCGACCGAGATGCTCCGGTTCGCAGGTTTGTTGAACCGCGTCACGCTGGTGCTGGCCTCCCATGAGGATCTCAAGTATTACCTGCCTCCGGGACAGCAAGTCGCGGCAGGCATGTTCAACCTCGGTTACCTGCCCCGCGGCGACCGGCGGATCACTACGCGGCCGGAGAGCACCTTGACGGCCTTGGCCGCCCTCGTACCGCGCCTTGAACCCACCGGCCGGGTGACCCTGCTTTCGTACCGAGGACATCTCGGCGGCGAAGGGGAATACCAGGCTCTGGCAACTGCTTTCACCCAGGACACGGCGCTAGACGTCACCGAAGTCGCCGGGGCGGCTTCGCCCGAAGACGGCCCGCGCCTCTTTCTGGTCCGGCGACGGTAGAAGAGTTCGGAGTTCGGAGTTCGGAGCTCGGAGACGTCTTATCGTCGGGTCCAATCTCCCCCGAGGGCCAGGCTCTCACGGCGGGAAGACCGAACCATCCGCAGAACACGCAGAGAACGCAGAAAAGAGAAAACATCCACAGATTACACAGATTGACACAGATTAAGGGGACCAGGCGGCAACTCCAAGGTTGACACTCGCACCCGCTCCCCATGCTGCCGCTCCGAACTCCGAACTCCGAACTCCGAACTCCGAACTCCGAACTCCGAACTCCGAACTCCGAACGCCGAACGCCGAACGCCGAACCCTTTCCCGTTCTCCCTCTTCCCGCCGTGGTCGCCGTGTTCCGCCGTGTTCGCCGTGTGAACTCTTACGTTGTGCCCGCTTTTTTCCGCTGCGCCCGCCGTGTGACCGTGTGAACTCTGTCGCCGTGCCCGTCTCCCCCGCTGCGCCCGCCGTGTGACCGAACTCTTCGATTTGTGGCATTTTTCGGCTTGTGGCATTCGTGGCATTCTCAAGCATGCAGAGGATAAGGTTTTTTTTGTTGAGCACGGCCCTGGGGTTTTTACTCACCGCGGCGCCGGCCGATTCTATTTTAGAAGGCTACACCGTCATCAGGGGTCAAGGGTACGCATTCGAATTGAAGGCGCCCCGGGGATGGTACCTGGATGACGCTGCTGCCCGTGAGCAAGGCGTCAACGTCGCGTTCTTTCCGAAGGGGTACGCGTGGGACAACGCGCCGGCGGTTTGTTACGCCAGGGTTCGCACGATCGGCGGAGACGTAAAGCGGGTTGAAGATCAGGTCAAAGACACGTTGCGGAACCTGCACCAGAACGGGGCGGCGAACCCGGGAGCGCGCTTTATACGTACCATAACTACCCAGGATGCGAGCAAGGCGCAGGTCTATTATTTCTCGGGTGACCGCTTTGGTAACCATGAAGCCGCGGCTTACATTCAGGCCAAAGCTTCGATCCAGTTTGTGACGCTTTCCGCGCGCGACGAAGCTGCATTTCGAAACGCCCTGCCTGCGTTCGAATCGCTGGTAAGTTCCTATGAAGATTTAATCAAGGCATCGACTCCCGCCGAGGTACGCTGAGGTCACGGTGATTACGAGCGGCGGAAGGTCGCGGTTGTGGCCCGGGAAGGTTCGCGATAAAGGTGGGCGATGACGGCAGAACCCGAATGGCTTCGGTGGGCTCGAGAAATTCAAGCGATCGCGCAAACGGGCCTGCACTTCGCGGCATCGACCTACGACCGCGAACGTTACGAGAAACTGCGCGACCTTGCGATCCGGATTTTTGCGGAACATTCCAACCGCTCCGAACCCGAGGTCCGCGCCGTGTTCGAGCCGCAGCAAGGTTATGCAACGCCAAAAGTTGATGTACGCGGCGTCGTGTTCCGAGACGACAAGATCCTGCTGGTGCGCGAACGTTCGGACGGGTGCTGGACGCTGCCCGGCGGCTGGGCGGATGTAAACGATTCTCCTTCCGAGGCGGTAGAGCGCGAAATTCTGGAAGAGTCCGGGTTCAAGGCCAAAAGCCGGCGACTGCTCGCGCTGTACGACCGGGCCAGGCACCCGCACCAGCCGCCATTTGCATTTCACGTTTATAAAATATTTATCGAATGCGAACTGTTGGGTGGGTCGCCCATAACGAGCTATGAGACTACCGCCGTCGACTTTTTCACGGAAGACGCTTTGCCATCGCTCTCGGGATCACGGGTCCTGCCCGAGCAGATAAAACGTTGCTTTGAAATGCGACGCGACTCTCAAGCTCCCGCGTATTTCGATTAAAACGGCGACACGGCGGGCACAGCGGGTTCGGCGCGCACAACGATGGAGGTCACACGGCGAACGCGGCGGGCCACGGCGACCACGGCGAGAAGATTAAGTCATCCGCAGAACACGCAGAAGAACGCAGAAAAGGGAAAACATCCGCAGCTTGCGCAGATCACACAGCTTCAGAGGACGGGCGTCTGTCCCTCTTCATTGGTGCAGCTTCAGAGGACGGTCCGCGGCGGGGTCTGTCCCTCTTCATTGGTGGCCCGCGGCGGGGTCTGTCCCTCTTCATTGGCGGCATTGCCCGGCCCCGAACCCCAAACTCCGAACTCTTCCTCTTTCCGCCGTGGTCGCCGTGGCCCGCCGCGTTCGCCGCGTGAACTCCATCGTTGTGCGCGCCCGACCCACCGTGTGACCGAGAACCCCTGAGGCCGAACGCCGAATCCCGAACGCCACTCTCCCCGGTTATGCTTTTACTCGTAGCGCTGTTCACGACGACCGTTACGATCGTCATCCTCAGGATCACGTTCGGTTACCTGTGGCGTCCGTTGAGGCCGCCGCAGTCCGGCCCGCCATTCTGGCGCGTATTGATGCGTGCGGCCGCGACGGTGGCGATCCGCCGCTTACGGGCTCGTTGGACGCACCGCTCGTCGCCCACGAATGAACAAAACAAATCCTCACACCGGACCCGACTGGGTCCGATGTGAGGATCTCTCCGCCGACGCGGAAGCAGACTTTGAAAATCTACCCTTGCAACAAAAGCCGGGTTGGATCTTCGATGCAATCTTTGATCCGGACCAGGAAAGTCACCGCCTCTTTGCCATCCACCACGCGATGGTCGTAGCTGAGGGCAAGGTACATCATTGGCCGCACTTCCACCTTGTCTCCGATCGCCACCGGCCGGCTCTGGATTTTGTGCATGCCCAGAATCCCGCTCTGCGGCGGATTAAGGATGGGCGTGCTGAGCAACGATCCATAAATACCGCCGTTGGTGATCGTGAAAACCCCACCCATGAGGTCATCAAGCTGCAGTTTGCCGTCGCGGGCCCGGACGGCATACTCGGAAACTACTTTCTCCAGCTCCGCGAAGCCTTTCTGATCCGCGTCCCGGACCACGGGAACGACCAGCCCGCGCGGCGTACCGACGGCCACGCCGATATCGTAATAGTGATTTTCGACCAGCTCATCACCCTCCATCCGGGCATTGATCGCCGGCACGGACTGCAAGGCGTCGACGGCGGCTTTGATGAAAAACGACATGAACCCGAGTTTGATGCCGTGCCGCTTCTGAAATGAGTCCTGGTATTTGGAGCGGAGAGACATCACGGCCGACATGTCGCATTCATTGAACGTGGTCAGCATCGCCGCGTTCTGTTGCGCCATCACCAACTGCGCGGCAATCTTCCTGCGCAGCGGGCTGAGCTTGCGGCGGGTGATCCGGCCTTCCGCCGTAGCGCCGGCGCCTGTTCCCCTGGCCGCGGGTGCAGGGGTCGCAACCGGGGCAGGCGCAGCGGAGGCAGCCGGAGCCGGCGCGGGTGCCGCGGAACGCTTTTCAAGGAAATCGATCACGTCCGTCTTGGTGATCTGCCCGTGCTTACCGGTACCGGAGATCTGTTCGAGCGGAACTTTCTCCTCCGCAGCCATCCTTCGGACGGAGGGCGGGAGCGTTTGGCCGCCGGTCTCGGCCGCAGGTTTCTGCTGGGCCGCCGGGGCGGCAGCAGGTGCAGAACTGGGCGTTGCCGGGGCGGTGGCCGCGGCATCGCTCGGGGCCGCCGTGGCCGGAGCCGGGGCCGCCTCGGCTGCTCCAGCCGGGACCGCTTCGATCCGGCCGACGACGTCGCCGACTTTCACTTCAGCCCCCGGCTCCACGCTGATGACCAGCCGGCCCGGACCGGGTGAGGGAATTTCACTGGAGATTTTATCCGTCTCCAACGTAAACAACGGTTCTTCGTCTTTGACGACGTCACCGTTCTTCTTCAGCCATTCGGAAAGGACGCCGCCAGTGATCGATTCGCCGAGCGCAGGGATTTTTATCTCGATACTCATGGGAGGAATCCCGAACCCTTAAATACTAAACGCCTGCTCAACAAGTTCCTTTTGCGCCCGGTCATGCCAGGCTTTCGCACCTTCCGCCGGGCTCGCAGCCTCACCACGACCGGCGTAAGCCACGCGATGTTTGAGGATCTGTTCCAGGCGCCGGTCCATATAGGTCCATGCCCCCATGTTCTGAGGTTCTTCCTGGCACCAGACCCAGCTTGAAACTTTGCGGAACGGTTCGATCGCCTGTTCGATGGAGTCAAAGCTCAGCGGGTACAGCTGCTCGATGCGCACCAGCGCCGTATCGCTGCGCTTGTTGGCCTCCTGGTACTTAAGCAAGTCGTAATAAACCTTGCCGGTGCAGAAAATTGCCCGCTTCACTTCCTTGGGCTCCCCAAGCAGGGTCGGGCCGAGAACGGTCCGGAAACCTTGATCGGTAAAATCTTCGATTCTCGAGACGGCCTTTTCATTCCGCAACAGGGACTTCGGCGTCATCACCACCAGGGGCTTGCGAAAGTCGCGTTTCACCTGCCGACGCAGCATGTGGAAGTACTGGGCCGGCGTGGTCGGGTAACAGACCTGGATGTTATCCTCCGCGCAGAGCTGGAGGAAACGTTCAAGCCGCGCGCTGGAATGTTCCGGGCCCTGTCCCTCATAGCCGTGCGGAAGGAGCAGCACGATACCCGACGGCCGCTGCCATTTCGATTCCGAGCTGACGATAAACTGGTCGATCACCACCTGCGCGCCATTCGCGAAATCGCCGAACTGCGCCTCCCAGAGGCAGAGCATTTCCGGGTAATCGATGCAGTACCCGTAATCGAAACCCAGAACGGCCGCTTCCGAGAGCATGCTGTTGTAGACGCAGAACCATGCCTGGTCAGGTTTGATGTTCTTTAACGGGATGTAACGTTCCTGCGTCTCGGCGTCGTAGAGCACCGAGTGGCGTTGGCTGAACGTGCCGCGCCGGCTGTCCTGCCCGGACAAACGCACCGGGATGCCTTCAATCAGGAGGGTACCGAACGCCAGCGCCTCACCAAAGGCCCAATCGTACGGCCCGCCGTCAGCGTGCAGTTTGCGACGGCGATCCAGCACCATTTTACGGATCTGCGGCTGAACTCTGAACCCTTCCGGCACCTGGGTGATGCGGTCGACGACCAGGTCGAGCGCCTCCTTGGTGACGCCTGTGACCGGCTCCTTGTGACTGTAGGGCGGCTGGAAGACGGCCGTTGACTCTTCAAAACTGGCCCGGAACTCTTGATTGGACTTCGCCTCGGTGCTCTGCACTTCGTGCAGGGCGGCCTCAAGGCGTGCGCGGAATTCTTTTTCCAACGCATCGGCCTCTTCGGCGGTCAATACGCCCGACTGCAACAACTGGTCCTTATACAGCTTGGTGACCGGCGGGTGGGCCTGGATGACCTTGTACAGCTTCGGCTGCGTGTAACCCGGCTCATCGCTCTCGTTATGGCCGTACCGGCGGTAGCAGTACATATCAATGACCACGTCGCGGCCAAATTGCTGGCGGTAATCCAATGCCAGCGCCGCCACGAAAGCCACCGCGATCGGTTGGTCGCCATTAACGTGGAAAATGGGCGCCTCAATCATCTTGGCGACGTCGGTGCAATAAGTCGTGGACCGCGCGTCAGCCGGGAGGGTCGTGAACCCGATCTGGTTATTGACGATGAGGTGGATGGTGCCGCCCGTCTCATAACCCGGCAATTGTGAAAGGTTCAGCGTTTCAGCCACGATCCCCTGCCCTGCGAAAGCCGCGTCGCCGTGGATCAGCAAAGGCAGGACCCGGGAACGCTGTTCGATTGCCCCGAGGATCCGCTGCCGCGCACGCGCTTTGCCTTCCACAACCGGATTAACGATTTCCAAATGGCTCGGATTGGCCGCCAGGCGGATACCGACTTCCGCGCCGCCCGTCTTACGGACGCTTTCGTACCCGAGGTGGTATTTCACGTCGCCGTCGCCGGCCACCAGGTCCGGAACGTAATTTTCCGAAAACTCCCGGAAAATGGTGCGGTAGCTCTTCTTCAGGAAGTTGGCCAGCACGGTCAGGCGCCCGCGGTGCGCCATGCCCATAACGATTTCATCGATCTTCTCTTTCGGCGCACCGGCCAGGATGGTCTCGAGGATCACCATCAGGCTCTCGCCGCCCTGCAGCGAGAACCGCTTTTGGCCGATGAACTTGGTATGGACAAACTGCTCAAAGGTCTCGGCCTCCATGAGGCAACGCAGGTAGGCCTTCTGCGTTTCAGGATCGGGCGGCGGCTGGCTGACGCGCGCCTCGATGCGATCACGTACCCAGTCCCGAATTTTTTCGTTCTGGATATGGACGAATTCGACCCCGATGTCGTCGCAGTACGCCTTGTTCAGCGTGTCGACCAGGTCGCCCAGGGAAATCGGCGCGCCGTTCCGAAAAAACATGGAGGAAACCGTACGGTTCAGCGGGACGCCGGCCAGGCCCACGGCTTCCAGGCTGAGTTCAGGCACCGTGGACTTGGTGTCTGCCAGCGGGTCCAAAGACGCCTGCAGATGACCGAGGCGCCGGTACCTTCTGACCAGCATGTTGATATCGTCTCTGAGTTCGTCCGCCTTTTCACCCTCAGCAACGGCCGGTGCAGCCTGTTCATCCCCATTCCGGCCGGGGGCAAGACCCAGTTCAAAGCCTTCGAAAAACGCGGACCAACTCGAATCAACGGATGCCGGATCTTGTTTCCAACGCTGATAATACTCGTCCAGGAGATCGGCGTTCCAATCGTTCAAATAGGTTGTTCTCATCTCTTCAAGCTCGCAAAGCAAAAAGCGGTGGGGGAAGAAATGTAAGCCAACTTTAGCGACACCCAAACGAAAATTCGGGTTTTTAACCCCGGGACCGGCCCCGGGGTTGAGGTGAAGAAGCAGCCGGCCCGAGGTTATCGTCCGACACCGGCTTTGCTTTTCAAGGATTCCGGGTGAATAGATTTCCGGCTCGAGCGAATGAGGAGCCCGGCCCCGGGCGAGCCGAATCCCGGTTGATTTATTGATGCAAACCAATCGCGCCATTAACCCTGAGAACCGCGGTAGCCCACTGTTGGATCCGGCCGGCCGGCCTGCGGGCGGACGCGGCAGCCCAGTGAAATGATCAAGGTCGAGCAGCTCACCAAAAAGTACGCCGGCGTCACCGCGATCGACCGGCTCACGTTCGAGGTCGGCCAGGGCGAGATCGTCGGGTTTCTCGGGCCGAACGGTGCGGGTAAGACTACCACGATGCGAATCCTGGCCGGGTACATGCCGGCCACTTCCGGGCGAGCCTGCATCGGCAAATACGACGTTTTTCGGGAATCATTGCAGGCCCGCCGCTGCCTCGGCTACCTGCCGGAAAATGTGCCGCTCTATCACGAGATGCGGGTCAGCGAGTACCTCCGGTTCCGGGGCTTGTTGAAAGGGTTGCGCGGCTCGGGGCTTCGCCGCCGGATCGGCGCGCTGGTGGAACTCTGCGGGCTGCGCGAAGTAGAACGCAAAGTGATTGCAAGCCTTTCGAAAGGATTCCGCCAGCGGGTCGGGTTGGCGGAAGCGCTCATCCATGAACCGGCCCTCCTGATCCTGGACGAACCGACCATCGGTCTGGATCCCAACCAGATCCGGCAGGTACGCGAGCTCATCAAGGCCCTGGGCGAGCGCCACACCATCCTGCTCTCGACCCACATCTTGTCCGAGGTCGAAATGACGTGCTCCCGGGTCCTGATCATTCACCGGGGCCGGATCGAAGCCTCGGATTCTCCGGCCAACCTGGTGCGCCAGCTGCGCACGTCGGGCGTGATCCGTCTGGAGGTCCGGACCGCCGCTGAGGACCCTAAAGCGGCGATCGCAAATGTGCCGGGCGTAAAGGAAGTCACGGTCGTGTCCGAGCAGGATGACTGGCTCACCTGTATGGTCCGGACTGAAGCCAACCTCGACCTGCGGGCCGGCCTGTTTGACCTTGCCGCCGAACGCCGCTGGCAATTGCGCGAGTTAACGCAGGATCGAGCCACGCTGGAAGATGTGTTCGTCGAACTGACGCACAGCGACGCGTGATCACGTTATGAGAAATTACCTCGTCCTGCTGCGACGCGAATTGACGGCTTGTTACCTCTCCCCGATCGCATATGTGGTGCTTTGCCTGTTTCTGATCCTCAACGGGCTTTCTTTCTACTTTACGCTCGTGTCGCTCTCACGCGGTCCGTTCACCATCACCGTGGTTCAGGCCTTCTTTAATGACCTTTTCTTTTGGATTGCCTACCTGCTGGTGTTCCCGGTCATCACGATGCGGACGTTTGCGGAGGAATTTAAACTCGGCACCATCGAGACGCTCATGACCGCACCCGTCCGCGACGGAGAAGTGGTGGCGGCCAAATTCAGCGGGGCGTTTCTGTTTTATCTCACTTTGTGGATCCCCAGCCTGCTGTATTTCCTGATCCTCGGCTGGTCCGGCAATCGCAATGCCGCCGGCTTCGGCGCACAGTTATGGGGGCCTTACATCCTGCTTTTTGTGATGGGAATGTTCAACACCGCGCTCGGATGCTTCGCCTCTGTCCTGACGTCCAATCAGATTATTGCCGCCATGCTTGCCTCGGTGCTGGTGCTGGGCACATTCTTTCTAACGTTAATGGGCTACGCTCTGAACTCGCCAAGCCCGTGGTTGCGCGAGCTTTTCGCCTACGTGGCCCCGGTGGATCACATGGATGCTTTCTCGCGCGGCATCGTTGACAGTCGCGCCCTGGTCTTTTATCCCAGTTGCGCGTTGTTCATTCTTTTCCTGACTTACCACGTCTTGCAGTACCGCCGCTGGAAGGTCTGAACCCGCTCAGGTTGACAATCGGTGACGATCATTGAAGCCCATGGGTAAGGCAGCTCGCCGCTCCCCTTCATTCGGCCCTCAGCGTTGGCGCATCGGCCTGAATGTGGCCGTCCAGTTGCTGGTCCTCGCCTGCCTGTTGCTGATGGTGAATTACCTGGGGCTGACGCGGTACCAGCGCTGGGACCTGTCGCGGTACAACCGCTACTCTCTATCTGAGCTTACCCGGCGCTTGCTCGGTTCCCTCAAGAAAGACGTGAACATCTACGTTCTCTATTCCTCCCGTGACGAGATTCCGGGAGGTCAGATTCTTTTCGACGACGTTCGCAACCTCCTTAAAGAGTACGAGATTGCAGCCAAGCGCAAAGTCCGGGTTGAAACCGTTGACCTATACGACGACGTGACCAAGGCCAAACTGTTGCAGGACCGGTTCCGGTTCGGTTCGGAAAAAGATTTGATCATCATTGAGTACCAAAGCCGCCACAAGACGGTTCGGGTTCAAGACCTGGCTGAGTTTGCTCCGGAAGGCCTGTTCGGCGCGACGCCCCAGGTCAGAGCGTTCCGCGGTGAACAGGTTCTGACCAGTGCGGTGCTTGCACTGGTGGAAAACAAGCAGCTGCTGCTGGGCGTCGTGACCGGCCACGGCGAACCCGATGCGCTCAACGGCGCCGAACTGAAGCGCTTCAAAGCAATGGCCGAGCAGCAAAGCATCCGGTTTGAGGAGGTTAACCTGGCCAGCTCGAACCGTTCTCCCGGGGATTACCGCGCCCTGCTGATCATTGGTCCCCGCAATGATTTCAGTCCTCAGGAACTTGGCGTTCTCCGGGCGTACTGGAACAGCCAGGGCCGGCTTCTGGTGTTGTTGAACCCGCGATCCCGGACGCCTTTGCTGAACGAGTTCCTCAACAGCTGCGGCATCCGCGCGGACGAAGATCTAGTCGTTACGAAGATCAGAACCGGCATCCAGGAAGAAGGTTTGACGCTGGACGTTTACGGCCGTTTTGCCGGCGACGCGCCGTTCCTGAAATCACTCTCGCAGGCAACCGGTTACTTTCCTGCCGGCACCACTTCCCTGAGCCTGGACGCAGTCAAGGCCCGGGCCGCCGGACTTCGCGGCACTGCAGTTCTGCGACCGGCATTTCCGAACTACTGGGGCGAGAAGGATGATTTTCTTCAGACCGGCACCGACCCGGCCTTTGATGAAGGGCGAGACTTGCAGCCGCCTTTGGTTTTCGGTTGGGCGCTCGAGAAGGGCGGAATTCCGGACCAGCGGATCCAGGCCGGTTCCTCACGCATGCTCGTCGTAGGGAACGCCGATTTCCTGAACGACTCCACGCTGAACCGGGCCACGGCGGATGCTGACTTTGCCATGCTCAGCCTTAACTGGCTCACCGACCGGGAACAGCTCCTGGGCATCCCCCCGAAGCGGACCCGCTTTTACTTCCTTGATTTCAGCGCCGGGCAACTGGACCGCATCTTGTTTTTGGTGGTGCTCGCCGTGCCCGCGGCGGCCGGGCTGGCCGGGATGCTGATCTACATGGTCCGCCGCCGGTAGGGAACCATGCGCGCGTTTATTACACCGGTTTTCAAGTTGGTTGAGCGACCTTTGCCCCGGAGGGGCTACGTTCCGGCCGTCCCTCTCGGGCAAAGATGGCTCAACCGTTCCGAGAATGGGTGCAGGAAGGTAAGGTTATGAGGCTTCGCACCACCCTGACGCTCGTTGCCATCGCACTCGGGCTCGCCACGTTCATCTACCTGCTGGACCGGCGCAGCCCGACCCGGCAGGGTCACGAGCCTGGCACGCTGAATGTGGTCGATCTCGACCTTGGGACCGTCAGCCACCTGCTGATCCAGAACGGCGAATCCAACATCGAGCTGGTACGGGATGAAACCGGATGGATGATGCAGCAGCCGTTGCCGGACCGGGCCGACACCGCCCTGATCGAGCAACTGCTGGATAACCTGGCATTGCTCCGTTGTGAAGACGAACTGGTCAACTTCGGCCGGGGAGAAGCAAGAAAACAGAGGCTCCGCGAGTTTGGGCTGTTCAAGCCCAAACTCCGTTTGCGGATCGACGGCGCTGCCCGGAGCTGGGAGTTAAGCTTCGGCAGCGACACCGCTGTTGAAGGCCGCACCTATCTCCGGGTGCAAGGCAAGGAACCAATCTACGTCGTGAGCAGTACCCCCAAGGAATTCCTGACGCGCAAACCCGATGACTTTCGAGACCATCGGCTCACCCCTTTTCTAACCGCCCAGATTGACCGGGTCGAACTGCGCCTCAGCGGGGGCCTGATGGTTTTGCACCGGACGCGGGACGATTGGGAGATGGACCGCCCGATCAAGGCGCGCGCCAGCAACCGCCGGGTAGCCGGCCTGCTGGCCCGGATCAACGACACCACGATCGAGGGCTTTGCGGACGTAAACCGGGAGACCCTGGGCGAGGTGAGCGGTCAGAACCAAACCTTGACGCTCGGAGCGGGCGATCAGCAGGTTGCGCTCGCCTTTGACGGCGACCGGCCGCCCGACCGGCAGTTGGTGGCGATTTCCAATCGGCCCGGTGCCTTCCTGGTAAATCAGGGCGTGGCCCGGATACTCGACCTGCACCCCAATGACTTGCGGGACCGCCAGGTGGCCCGGTTCAACCCGGACCTGGTTGATCGAATCAGCATCAATTCCGGGCAACAAGCGTTTACCATGGCGCGCCGGCAAGATCAATGGGTCTTTGCCGATGACCAGCGCCTGGTCAACCCGGAGGCGGTTAGCCGGCTAATCCAAAAGGTTACCTCCCAAGACGTCGAGGCGTTCGTCACCGACGCAGCCATCGACCTCGGCCGCTACGGCCTGGAGCCGCCGGAGCGGAAAATCGCTTTCGCCTCGTATGCGTCTGAAAATACGGCGGAGTCGAATGCGGGCGAACTACCCCTCTGCACGCTGCTGCTGGGTAAGAGCGAGAACGGCGCTGCCTACGCTCGTCTGGCCGAAGAACCGTTTGTGTTCAGCATTGCCGATTCCGCCCTGGCAAGCTGGCCGTTATCCCGCGAGGAGTTTCAGTCACTG
Source organism: Verrucomicrobiota bacterium (assembly GCA_019247695.1). Classification (NCBI taxonomy): domain Bacteria; kingdom Pseudomonadati; phylum Verrucomicrobiota; species Verrucomicrobiota bacterium. Next base: position 22,392 of record JAFBAP010000028.1, read on the forward strand.
GATCTGCTTCCGTTAGAACGGGGCGATCTGGTCGAGGTGACGCTCCAGCGGCCGGGAGAACCGGCGGTCCGTCTGGCGCGTGACGACGCCGGCAAATGGCAGAAGGAAGGCGTAGCCGGTCCGGCTGCCGACACGGCGGGAATCCAGGCGTTTCTGAGCGCGCTGGTGACGCTGCGCGCAGAGCGCTGGCTGGCCCCTTCCGCCGTCCCGGAAAACCGGGCACCGGTACTGACCATCACGCTTCGCCTGCGCGGACCCGATGCCGGCAAGGCGGTTACCCTCCAACTCGGGCCCCCGGCGGACGGCGGCGCCCGTTACGGAACGGTCTCGAACCTGAACGGCACTTTCCTCGTGGGACCGCGTGACTTTGCCGCACTCGAACGGCTGACGATAGCAGCTAACGGGTAGAGTGGAGCGTCGAGTTCGGAGTTCGGAGTTCGGGGTTCGGAGGCGTCGCAGAACCAGGTCCGATCTCCCCCGAGGGTCAGGCTCACCCGACGGGAAAACCGAATCATCCGCAGAACACGCAGAAGAACGCAGAAAAAAGGAAACATCCACAGATGACACAGATTGACACAGATTAAGGTCGCACGGCGGCCGCAGCGGAAGAAAGCGGGCACGACGACAGAGTTCACACGGCGAACACGGCGAGCCACGGCGACCACGGCGGGAAGAGGGGGAAAGAGTTCGGCGTTCGGGGCTCGGAGTTCGGAGGCGTCGTAGAACCGGGTCCGATCTTCCCCGAAGGTCGCGCTCACCCGGCGGAAA
>JAFBAP010000029.1 GCA_019247695.1 Verrucomicrobiota bacterium
AGAAAAGTGGTGACTGCCGGTTGTCGGTCACACGGCGGGCACAGCGGGTGTGGCGGGCACAGCGACAGAGTTCACACGGCGAACACGGCGGGCCACGGCGGGAAGAGGGGGAAAGAGTTCGGAGTTCGGCGCGGAAGAGAACGCCACGAATGGAAGAGGGTGGCGGGTAACGGGTAACGAGTAACGAGTAACGAGTAATGGGTGGCGGCCACGAGCTTGGGGAAGCGCCGCCCATGTCAACTCTGTAACTCTTCTTCCCGCCGTGTTCGCCGTGTGAACTCTGTCGCTGTGCCCGCCACACCCGCTGTGCCCGCCGTGTGACCGACAACCGGCAGTCACCACTTTTCTATCAGCTTCAAAACGTGGTCGAGTTCGGCTTCGGTGTTGTAGAAATGCGGGCTGAACCGGACGTATTGATTACCTTGGCGGTCCTGGCGCAGTGAACAGACAACGTCGGCGGCCGTTAAACGTTCATAGAGTTTGGGTATGTCGTAACGGGAGTGACGTACGGTGAGAATACCGGCGGCATTGACCGGGTGCGTGGGCCCGAGTTGGTCAAAGCCTAACTGCCGCAGGCCTTCTCCGAGGTAAGCCCGCAGACCGGTGATGCGCTCCGCCACGCGCTCGATGCCGGCATCCAGCAGCAACCGCATCGCCGCCTGCATTCCAACGATTCCGGGCATGTTCAGAACGCCCGGTTCATACCTTTGGGCTGACGGCATAAACTCCATTTCCACCTGCGCGGTTAAACCCGGAGACTTGATGTTACGCGAACCGAGCAACGCCGGCCGGCAGATCTCAAATCGGTCTTTCCGCACGAAAACCACTCCGATCGATACCGGACCCAGCAACCATTTGTGCGCGTCGGCGCTCAGAAAATCGACGTGCTCGACCGTGGTCGGGAATGCGCCCAGGGTCTGGATCGCGTCAACGCTGAACAGGATTTCGCGCTCGTGAAGGAGCCGGCCGATCGCGGCGAGATCAAGCCGGTAGCCGGAAACGAAATGACAGGAAGCCAGCGCGACCAGGCGCGTCTTGGGCGTCAGGCCGGCGTGGATCTGTTCCGGCGTAATTTCGCCGAGGTTTGGCGTCCGAAGAAACCGCACTTCCACGCCCTGACTCTGCAGGCCGAGCCAGGGATACACGTTGGCCGGGTAATCCTCGAAGTAGCAGATCACCTCGTCACCCGGCTGCCAGCGAATGCCCAGCGCGAAAAGGTTCAGGCCTAATGACGTCGGCCCGAGCAGGGCGATCTCGTCCGGTTCAGCGCGAATCAGTTCAGCCGCCGTCTTTTTTGCGTCGGCGATCAGGGCGAGGGTTTCAGGATAATCCGGAAAGGTGGTCGACCAGAGTGCATTGTATTCGTTCATCGCCCGCACGACCGCCTCCGGCAGAGTCGTGACCGCGGCGTGACTCAGGAAAATCTTCTTTTTTGTGATCGGAAAGGTTCGTTGCCGGACGCTTTCATCAATCACCAAGGGAGCGAGCGGGTCCAAGTCCGACATGCTAAGGGCTTTCGCTTCGATTCGGTCGCGCGGATGGCCCGCCTATTTCTTCGTTTTCTCCCCTTCCTCGATCAAACGCCAGAATTCAGAGCTCCGGGTGAGTTGTTCATCCTCAGCCATCGGGAGCTTCGACCGGAAAAGAAAATCCCGGATAGTGTTTTTATGCAGGACACGGTGGACCAGCACGCCTTCCGGGCTGCGCTCGAAGTAGATGCGGTAATCGTGGGCGCGATAGCGGTAAAGCTTTTTTCCCTCGCGCTCAATGATGCCGAACGATTTGGAGTCGAGCTGGTCCAGGTCGTCCGGCAGAAATTGGAATTCGGCGAGCAATTCCAGCTGCAACTCCTTAGGGATGGCCGCCATCTCGGCGGCGCTGATCTCGTTAAAGACGATCTGGTACATGGGATCAAACTAATATACAATCGCCAAACGTCTGCACCAGGCCTGCGGCTCGCCGCATCGGCGGCCGGACGTTCCAGAAAATCGCCCCTCTTCAATGAAAGCCGTCACCGTTTTTTTGCTCGCAATGATGACCTCGGCCTACGCCGGTCTGCGGTGGGACAACCAGGAACAGACCTTCACCGCCAAACCGGCCGAGTCCACCGTGATTGCCAAGTACCGGTTCACGAACGCCGGCACTGGGCCGGTCACCATCAGCTCGGTACAAACCTCCTGCGGTTGCACCACTGCAACCCTGACGAAAAAGGAATACCTGCCGGGCGAATCCGGTGAGATTGAGGCGCGCTTCAACGTTGGCGGCCGGGTGGGACACCAGGAAAAGGCAATCCTGGTCACAACGAGCGACTCACCGCAAACTCCGGCCGTGTTGCGCTTGATCGTAGACATCCCGGAGTCGGTCAAAATCACACCGGAAATGGTGTACTGGCAGGTAGGCGAGGCGCCCGAACCGAAAACCATCGAGGTGTCCGTCTCCGACGACTCACCGGCAAAGATCGTTTCAGTCTCCTCGAGCACGCCGGGCATCAAAGCCACCGTGGGAGATGCGTTGCCCGCCAAGAAAGCAACCATTCAGGTCACACCGGCGGACACATCGCACGCGGAGCGCGCCACGCTGGTCATCAAAATGGATTACCCGGCCGAGAATCCCGCCGCGCACTACGCGTATGTCCGGATCAAATGAGATGGGATGAAACTGATCCGCCAGATCGGTTTTCTCTGCCTTCTGAGCGCCGTACCGGCTTTGCTGAGCGCCGGCTTTCATCCGCACCGCCCGCCCTGGAACCGGGAAGCGTTGGGGCCGGGTGAAGTAACGCTGGCCACGGCCGAGTCCTGGGGTGCCGGCACCCTCTGGGTCGACGCCCGGGCGGCGGCGGCCTATGGGGCCGGGCACGCACCCGGGGCGGTACACCTGGACCTGGTGGATTGGGAAGCTGATTTCCCGAAATTCCTGGACCAATGGCAGCCTGGCCAGCGGGTACTGGTTTACTGCAGCGCGGCCTCCTGTCATTTGGCTGAGGAGGTCGCCGGACGCCTGCGGCAAAGCCGCATCGAACCGGTCTTCGTATTGAAAGGCGGCTGGGAAAGCTGGCAGGAGCACCATCCGAATTTCTGATGTCACGGAACGGCGCCATGCACCTTCGGCAGAGACTCGTGCGCTGGGGCGCCGGCCTCAGCGAAATTGCACTTGCCGTGGTGTTCATTTTTGCCGGCGCCGTCAAGGCGGTTGATCCCAACGCGTTTGCGGAGCAAATCATGCGGTATCAACTGGCGCCCTGGCCGGTGGCGGTCGTCCTGGCGCTCTGGTTGCCTTTTCTCGAAGTGGCGGCGGGAGCGGGCCTTTTCATTCCCGCGCTGCGGACCGGCGCCCTGGCCGTCATCACGGCATTGCTCATCGCCTTCACGGCGGCGTTGTTGAGTGCCTGGTATCGCGGGCTTAACATCGACTGCGGCTGTTTAGGTCCGGCGCTCGGCCCTCAGAGCGTCGCCCAGGCGCTTGGGCGTGACGGGTTCCTGCTGCTTCTCCTGGCTGGGGTTTGGATCGACCGGGCCAGACGCCGGCGTACCTTACCAACCCCGGCGGGCGCTCTTTCCACGAGCCCTGGACGGATCTCACCGCAACCATGACCAAAGTAGATCGTTCCTGGGCCGAAATCGACCTGTCCGCGATGCGGCACAACCTGCAGGTGCTTCGAAACCACGCCACCTCGGGGGTCAGGATGGCGGCGGTAATCAAGGCTAACGCTTACGGCCACGGTCTGGCTGCCGTCGCCCATGCGCTGGACGCCGATGCCGACCTTTTTGCGGTGGCCAACGTCGCCGAAGCTCAACTCGCCCGGGCGGCCGGGGCAACCAAACCGATCCTGGTGCTTGGGCCGGCGTTGCCCGAGGAGCGGAGTGCCCTGGTCGAGGGCGGCTTTATCCCGTCGATCTCAACCGCGGAGGAAGCGGAGGCCTACGCGGCGCTGGTTCGGCCCGGTGCGCGCCTGCCGGTTCACCTGGTCATCGATACCGGCATGGGCCGGATCGGCCTTTGGGGCGATGAAGCGCAACCGGTCCTCGAGGCGGTCCGGCAGGCGTCGAACCTCGACCTGGCCGCCATTTCGTCCCATCTGCCCGTCGCCGATGATGACCCGGCTTACACTGACGACCAGATCGCCCGCTTCGACGGCGAATTGCATCGACGTCTCGGCTCAACCATGACGCCCGCCGCCCTCCTCAACAGCGCCGGCCTCCTGAGGTTTGGCTCACGAGCCCGAAGCGGCGACATTGTCCGCACCGGACTGGCCATGTACGGCATTTCACCCATGCCGGCGTGGCAGGACCGGCTGATCCCCGCATTAACGTGGAAGACCCGGGTCAGCCTGGTCAGGCCGGTCGGCCCGGGACGCAGCATCAGCTACGGGCGCACCTTCATCACCCCGCGCGAGATGTTAATCGGCACCCTGGCGGTAGGTTACGGCGATGGTTACCAGCGGCATTTGTCAGGTAACAACGCCGAGGTCTTGGTGAAGGGAGTTAGATGCCCTTTGTTAGGCCGGGTGACGATGGATCAGATCATGGTAGATCTCTCCAACGCCGGACGGGTTCTGCCGGGCGAGGAAGCGGTGTTGATCGGACGGCAGGGCAACGAGGAAATCCTGGCGAGCGAACTCGCGGCCAAAGCCGGTACAATCGCGTGGGAGATCTTCACCGGGATCGGCTCCCGCGTCACCCGGTCACACCACGAGCACGGAGAAAACAATCACACGGCGCCGCGGCGGAACACGGCGAACACGGCGGAAGAGGGGATAGATTCATCCGTTAATGACCCGGCTGATTCCATCCTTTAAACTGTACTCACCGAAATTTAACACGTAACCAAGCCGTTTATTGGCCAAGCGCAGGTAGGTGAGCAGTTGTTTACTGTGGACCGGCTGAAGAGATTCGCTGGATTTTACTTCCACAACTACACGGTCTTCAACCATGATGTCAGCCCGGTACCCGTTCGGGAGCACTATAGTTTCATAGACGATGGGAATAACCACCTGCCTCTGAACCTTCAAACCATTCCGCTTCAATTCGTACGCAAGGATTGTCTCGTATGCAGATTCCAGGAGGCCGGGACCCAGTTTGCGATGGATTCTAAATGCAGAATCCAGGAGGATGGTACCGATCGCATCATCGTCCATACGATGGAAGTGATAACGTAACGTACATATGTTATTAAAGGATTTTTTTCCTTCTTCCCGCCGTGGTCGCCGTGTTGCGCCGTGGCGCCGTGTGGTTCTTCTCCGCTGTGATCGTGGTGTGACGCCGTGCCCGCGGTGCGGTTTTCTTCCGTTGTGCCCGCCGTGTGCCCGTGGGATGGTAGCCCATGTCTGGGCAACGGAATCCGAACCGGCTGATCCACGAAAAATCGCCGTACCTGCTGCAGCACGCTTACAACCCGGTGGACTGGTACGCCTGGGGTGAAGATGCCTTCGCCAAGGCGCGTTCGGAGAACAAGCTCATTTTCCTTTCGATCGGTTATTCCACCTGTCACTGGTGCCACGTGATGGAACGCGAGTCGTTCGAGAACGAGGCACTTGCGGAGATTCTCAACCGCCATTACGTGAGCATCAAGGTTGACCGGGAAGAACGCCCGGACGTGGACCGCGTCTACATGCTCTTTGTTCAGAGTACGACCGGCTCGGGCGGCTGGCCGCTCAGCGCCTTTCTTACCCCCGAGCTGCAGCCGTTTCTTGGGGGAACCTATTACCCGCCCGAGGATCGTTACGGCCGTCCCGGGTTCGGCACCTTACTCAAGCGGCTGGCGGAAATCTGGGCTAATGAGTCCGACCGGATTTTGGCGCAGGGCGAAAATGTTTTTCACTCCATCCAGACCTACCTGGACGAGGTCAAAGCCCGGGAAACCGTCCCGCTCAACGTTGAGTGGCGGGACACTGCCTACCGGCAGTTTGCGGCCGGCTTTGATCCCGAAGAGGGCGGGTTCAGCCCGGCGCCGAAATTCCCGCGGGCCTCCGTGTTTTCATTCCTGCTGCGTTGCGCGCAGCGCACCCGGAATGCGACCGCACTCGACATGACCCTCTTCACGCTGCGCAAGATGGGGCTGGGCGGAATTTACGATCAGCTCGGAGGCGGTTTTCATCGTTACTCGGTCGATGGCCGGTGGCACGTGCCGCATTTCGAGAAAATGTTGTACGACCAGGCGCAGCTCGTTGCGGTTTACACCGAGGCGTACCAGATCAGCCCTGACCCGCTCTTCGCCAAAACGGTCCGCGAAACGCTCGAGTACGTTCTTACCGTGTTGCGGAGTCCCGAGGGCGGTTTTTACTCGGCCGAAGATGCCGATTCGCTGCCCGCGACGCCGGGTGCAACCGAGAAGCGTGAAGGCGCCTTTTACGTCTGGACGCGTGAAGAGGTCGACCAGCTTTTGACTCCGGACGAATCCCCGGTGTTTTGCCGGACGTTCGGGGTCGAGCGCGGCGGCAACGTCGATCCGGCAAGCGATCCGCATGGTGAACTGCGCAACCAGAATGTGCTCTTTGTGCAGAATGACAACGAGCTGGTCGCCAAGCTGACCAATCATACGCCGCAGGAGGTTGCCGCCCTGCTGGAGTCCGCCCGGGAAAAACTGCGGCGCGCCCGTGACCAGCGTCCCCGGCCCCATAAAGATGACAAGATCGTGACGGCCTGGAATGGGCTGATGATCACCGCGCTGGCTAAAGCGCACCAGGTCTTCGGTGACCCACGCTACCTGGAGGCGGCGCAGCAGGCCGCTCGATTTATCAGAACGCAGTTGTTTCCGGGCCGGCTCGTCCGCAGTTTCCGCGGGGAACCGAGCCGTGTTCACGGGTTTGCCGAAGATTATGCGACGTTGATTCAGGGACTGCTGGACCTGTACGAAAGCGATTTCGATGCCGGCTGGCTGCGCTGGGCCGGCGAATTGCAGGTCCAGATGAACGCCCTTTTCGCCGACCCGAAAGGCGGCTACTTCAACACCGCGGAAGATTCGCCGGACATCCTGTTCCGGATGAAGGATGACCATGACGGGGCTGAGCCGGCGGCAAACTCGGTGGCGGCATTGAATCTGGCGCGCCTGGCCCGGATTTTCGGCCAAAAAGACTTTCAGCATTCTGCATCCCGCATCGTCGGATCGTTCGGGCCGACCCTGGAACGGATGCCTGCCGCGCTGCCGTTACTGCTGGTCGCCATGGATGCGGCCATTGCCGAACCGATGCAGATCGTGGTGGCAGCGACTCGCAACGACCCGCAGCTGCCGGCATTTCTGCAGGCGATCCGGCAAAAATTTGTTCCAAACGGGATCGTGTTGCTGGCCGACGGCGGCGAGAGCCAGGCGTGGCTGGAGCAACACGTGGAAGCCCTGCGCGCCATGCGACCGGCTGCCTCCGGACCGGTGGTTTACCTGTGCCAAAATTTTACGTGTGAACTTCCCATCCGGGACCTGGGCCAGCTTCGCGCCCATCTGGCCGACGCCTGAACCGGACTTTCCTCTATGGATACGCTGGTTTTGGAGACGGAAGTTCGCGTCATGTTTTTCGACACCGACGCCGGAAGGTTGGTGCACAACCTTGCTTACCTGCGCTTCATCGAGACGAACCGTTCGTTGCTGGCCGAGAAGTTGGGCTGGGACTTGGGAGGCATGATCGAAGGGGGTGAGTGCCCGGTGGTGATCCGAACCGAGATCGATTACCGCCGTCCGGCGAGGCTCTGGGACCGCCTTGTCGTTAAAGGGTGGCTCGAGAAATACGAGCGGAGCCGGTTCTGGTGCAGGTTCGAGATCCGGCGTGCCGGCCAGGAAGAAGTGCTGGTGCGCGCCCGGCAGATGCTGGCGGTAGTCACGTTACCGGAGATGACGGTGGTCCGCCTGCCGGCATCCTGGGATGAAAGGTACGGGCATCTGCGCGGGACGGCGCGCCCCGATGAGCGGTAAGCTAACCCTTGGCCGGCGGGCGGGGCGGTCCGAGCCGGCAGGTACTTTGCTTGCGTCCGCAGCAAGTCCGGTTATGGTCCCGGCTCACGTTTCTACAGTCAGACCATATTGATGAAGACCTTGCCAACCGTCAGGCCGGAAGCGCCGGAAGCGCCGGACGCGGCCGGCGCGCCGCTTCGGCCCTGGGAACTGGTTGGCACCATCGTGCTGTTTCTGTGCTGGTTTTGGCTCCGGAGGGGTTCGGTCTACAATCATCCCTGGGATTCCGACGAAACGCAACACCTGCACGTGGTCTGGGGCTGGACGCAGGGGCTCATTCCGTACCGGGACTTTTTCGACAATCACACCCCGTTGTTCCACATTCTGTTCGCCCCCATCTTCAGCATCCTTGGGGAACGACCCGACGTCGTGGAGCTGGGCCGGTGGTGCATGGTTGCACTCGATGCCCTCGTGGTCTGGTGCACTTACCGGATCGGCGCACAGGTTTTCTCCAGGCGCACCGGGATTGTAGCCGCCCTGCTTTGCGCGTTTTATCCGAATGAGTATTTCAAATCGGGCGAGTTCCGAACCGACGTCCTCTGGACGGTGCTCTGGATGGCGACGCTCGTGTTGCTGACCAAACCGCGCCTGACCCGGGGTCACAGGTTTCTTGCCGGCCTGACTTTTGGCGCTACCTTTGCCACTTCCCAGAAAACGGTGCTGCTGGCGTTGGTGCTATTGGTTGCCAGCGTGCTGACCTGCCTGCTGATCCGGGCCAGCCGGCGCCGGCCGGCAACTCCACCGGGTACCGTGCCCTCGCCCGCCGAAGCGTTCACGTTGAGCTTCTGGCTGGGCCTGATGCTTATCCCCGGAGTGCTGCTGGCGTCCTTTTACCTGGAAGGGGCATGGTCCCAGATGGTGTACTGCGTGATCCGCCACAACCTGGTTACCGCTCCCGGAGCCGAACCCCCGCTTTCCTGGTCCGATCTGCGCAACCTGCGCTTCTGGTTGATCATACCCGCAGCCGTCGCCGGCTGGATGATTCTCAATCGCTCCACAAAACGTGACCGCGCCGGACGGCAGGTCTGGCTGCTGGCGGTCGGCGGCAGCTATTGCACGCTCCTGCTCGGACTCTGGACCGTCGTGTCAGCCCAGGATTACCTGCCTTATTACCCCGTGGCCTCCACCGGTGCGGCGGCCGGCCTGTTCTGGCTGGGGCGCCGGATCGTTCGCCGCCTGCCTCAGCACCCCTGGGTACCGCTCCTGCTTCTGGCAATCGTTCTCGGGATTGAGATCGGCTGGCTGGTCAAAAACATGCACTTTTCCGACCACCGAAACCGGTTCAGGGTGGAACAAATCCGCGAAGTGCTGGCCCTGACGCGGCCGGATGAACCGGTGCTCGACGCAAAAGGCGGCAGCGTTTACCGGCCACGCGCCATTCCGTACGTGATGGAGACCCTGACCCGGTTGCGGATGCGTGAGGGATTGCTCGAAAACGACGTTACCGGCCGCCTCATTGCCCACCGCACTACCGTCGCAATCAATCTGTCCTGGTTTCCGAGAGCCACCCAAAACTTTGTCGACCGGAATTACCTTTACGTCGGCCTGGTGCATGTGGCCGGCAAGCAAATCCAGCCGGACGCCAACGGGACCATACGTTTCACCGTGGAGATCCCGAATCGCTACGTGTTCGTCGATCCTTCGGGGCTCGTTTCCGGCCGTTTGGATGGAGGCCGGGCCAACGACCGTTTTGAGGTGGAAGCCGGGGACCATTCCTTCCAGCCCGGCCGCCCGTTAACCGGCCCCTGCTATATCCTGGTCGAGAGCGCTTTCAACGCCGGTTTTATGCCGTTCAACAAGGAGCTTCAGGCCCTGGAACCGCTGCGCAAGGCGGTGAATTGAGGCCGGGGTGTCGGTCACACGGTCACACCACGGGCACAGCGAAAAGGCGGGCACAACGTAAGAAGTTCACACGGCGAACACGGCGAGCCACGGCGAACACGGCGAACACGGCGGAAAGAGGGGGAAAGCGTTCGGAGTTCGGAGCGGCAGAGAATGCCACGAGTGTCGGGTGTCGGCCACGAGCTTGGGGAAGAGTCGCCGATGTCAAGTCTGTAACTCGTCTTCCCGCCGTGGTCGCCGTGTGAACTCTTACGTTGTGCCCGCCTTTTCGCTGTGCCCGTGGTGTGACCGACACTCGACACTCGACACTCTTCACTCGTGGCATTCTCTGCCGCCGCTACGGCGCGGCGGGTGTCACCATTGGAGTACCCTCTGCGGCATCGGGCGACGCCGCCGAGGGTGGCGGGGTCGGTGCAGCCGGAGTCGGCGCCGGCGTGGATTCTGGCCCTGGGGCGGCAGGTGTCGGCGGCGGCTCTACGGCCGGCCCGGGTGCCGCGGGCGTAGTTCCCGGTCCGGCAGGGGAAGGTTCCTGCATCCCGGTCGCGGGCGTTGACTCCGGCGGGCTGACCTCGGGCGCGGCCAATGGCGTAGCCGAAGCGCTCGGGGTGGGCGCCGGAACCGCCGGGGCCGCCTCGGCAGGCACGGGCGTCGGTGCCGGGGCCGCAGGCGTGGGCGCAGCCGGGGCAGGCGTAGGCGCAGGCACCGGCGTCGCTTCGACCGGCGCGGGTGTGGGTATCGGCGTGGACGCCGGGGCCGGAGCGACCGGGACCGGTGGAGGCGTCGGAGGAACCACCGCCGGTGCCGGCGCAACCGCCGGAGCCGCGGGGGCGGGAGCCGCGGCGGGCTTGTTGACCAAGTCGGCTCTGGGCTTCAGCAGAGTTTCCAGGCTGAATTCCGGCACTTCGTAAACCCAACCCGCAAATTTCTTCTCGCGTTCCAAACGCTCTTTGAGCTCGCCGAGATGCTTGTTGAACTCATCGTCCCTGGTTTTTTTATCCTCGGGTTTTTCGTTCGGCTCCGGGGTCCGGCCGGCCGGCAGCTGAGCGTCGGCCTGGACCGTGAGGTAACGCGCTTTCTCAGGGCCGGGTTTGCCGATGGCGAGCTTGTAGGTAAACCCGTCGGTCGTGTGCAGTTCCGCCCGGACCGGTTGGTCCAGACCCGTTTCTGCAGCCGGCGCATCCGCCGGACGCACGTCGGTGAACGTCGGGCTGAAGTGGCTCAGCAGGTTAGCCGGTTCCTCCTTGACCTTTTCTCCATTCGCCTCAGGCACAAAAACCCACGGACCTTTCGGATCCGGCCGGGCGATGGTCCACCCCGGGTTGCCGGGTGCATCCTCACGAACGACTTTGTCAACTTCGCCCGCGTTGATGAAAGTCTTGTCGAGCCATTGGTTGACCTGGAGCGGGTCGACTCCGTAGAACGCGTCGGAAACCACGTAGGCATGGTCCTTGTTCGACGGGTTGTAAACGAACCTGCCGCCGGGCGCGGCCACGCCCGCCTCCGGCTCGCCCTGGAGCGCTTTGCCGATGATGAGGGTGCCCAGCGTTTTACCACCCTGGCCGGCTACTTCCACCTGCGTACCGCTGCCCGCCCCTTTGCCCGGTGGCGAAATCTGCAGACGGTCAAACTGGGAGGGTCCCACCTCAACTTCGCGAACGGCCTTCAGCCCCCACAACGTCCGCAGCAGGTCGCGCACCTTGGAAAAGTCGGCCGGATAATCGTTCCGCTCCGCCACCCGCCACAGGTCATCCTTTCGCGCCGCCGTCAAGGCGGCATTCGGCCCGGTGATGCGGATCTGACTGACGTCGTTGACCGCCAGATCGGGAAGCACTTTCAGTTCCCGGTGCTCCCCTTCCCAGCGGGCGTTCCGGTTGGCGTCATAAAAAACGACGGCGACAACGGCGGCCACGGCCACCGCGATCAGGATCCAAAGGTTTCGACGGTTCATCTAGCTGCCCTTTTGCGGCGTTCCCATAAGGCCAGACTCAGCCCGGCCAAAGTCACTACCGCGGGCATGGCGGCGATATCGATCCATTTGATGAAGTCTTGCAGAGAATCAATTTCCTGGCGGAGGTCCTTGCGAACCTGTTTCAACTCACGGTTGATTTTGGCCTCGTTCTCCTGGAATTTTTTGATCTCAGCCTGTTGCTCCGGTGAGAGCACGGTTTTCTGGTCTGATTGTTTACCGGTCTGGAGATCGGAAAGCTTCTCGCGCGTGGCGGAAAGATTGTTTTCCAGTTCGTCGATCTTGCTCTGGTAACGTTGTTCGGCCGCCGCTTCCATCTTGTTCACCACCGTGAACGGCCGGCTGGCGGATGCACGGCTGCGGATCCCGATCAGGTTGGCATCACCCGCGAGCTGCTCGACTGCGCTTTCGATAAAGTTTAGGTTGCCGTTCGAAGGCACGAAAACGGTCTGATTCATCAGCTGCTGGGTCCGCCCGGCAATTCCGTCATAAGCGAAATCGCTGTCACCTACGAGGATCACGACGCTGTCGGCTTTCGCCTCCTTGAGCGTTTCTCCGGGCGGTGGCGGCGACAGTGAAGGCGCAGCGGCGCCGGACTGCTCATCGGTCTTGGAGGCAGCCGGCCGTCCGTTCGGAAACGCGGTCTTAAACCGGCCCGTGAGGCGCACGGCGAGCGCAAGGGACTGGTTGCCCGGTTTATATTCTTTGCGGGCGCCTTCCGCCCCACCCATCTGCGCCGACATGGCGCTCACCAGGCCGGCTTGCGGCGACGTCTTGACCAGCACCTCTTCGTGCAGACCTTCTGCCGGGGTACCGCTGAAAGCGCCGACAAACGGCACCAACAGATCGTTGGTGGCCGCGCCGAGCGGATCGTTCTTGTTCAGACCGTCCGCACCTACCGATAGAATGGTCGCATCTGCCAACACGCCGGTATCACGTTGTACCTGAGTGGCGAACAACGGATCAAGCACGACTTGGTCGGCGCTGAATTTTAATCCCCACGCTTTGAGCAATGTGTCCAGTGAGGCAGAGGTCGGTCCCCCACCCATCATCGGATTCTGGCCGCTGGTTTGGGCGTCGATGAAAGACAGCGGATCCAGCAAGGCGATCAGCTTGCCTCCACGCAACAGATACTGGTCGATCGCAAACTCCGTCTGGGGGCTGATGCCCTTCGGGTAGTCAACCACCAACACCGAAATGTCATCGTCGATTTTTGCCGCCGTCAACGGGACGTCACGCACGTCGAAGTTCTCCTTCAACTCGGTCACGAACACATAGGGCCGCTCGGCTGCCTGCCGCTGCAGCATCATCATCGGGCTGCTCTGGCGCCCCGTCACCGGCAGCGCACTCATCACGCCGATAATCGCCTTCTTCGGATTGATCACGCCCGCGATCGCCCGCGAAAGGTCATACTCGAGCAGGTTCTCCCGGTCAGGACTCAGGAAAGGCAACGCTGTTTTCGCATCCAGGCAACTGACGGCGATCCCGAGATAGACCTTGTCGCCCAACCCGAGGTTTTGCCCTTGGATGCCATCCAGGTTGGCCGAATCCTCCGCGTCTGAATCCGGCTTCGGATCCAGTTTCGTGACCTTGATTTTGCCGCGCCCGGCTTGCTGGTATTCGTCCAGCAAATCTTCAACCTGCTGGGCGTACGTGCGCAACGGGACCGGCATGGCGGCGTTATCGCGGCTATAATAGAACCGGATCTCCACCGGTGTATCAATTTTGCTCAGAATTCTCTTGGTGCCGGGCGATAAAGTATAGAGATGGTTAGAAGTTATGTCCGAACGTACTTTGAATAGGTTGGCCAGAACATTGATACCGAGCAGAATTATCAATAGGGCAACCACACCGGCTAGAGAATAGATCCACTTTTCAAACGGCTTCATCATCGGTCAGGTCAGGTCAGGTCAGGTCAGGTCAGCTTAGGTCGCGTCCGAGGTCTTGAGCGCTAGGCGCGGCGCACCCGCAGGACAACGGCGGTTGCGAACAGGAAAAAGATGATCAGCGACGCGAAGAAAATCAGGTCGCGCGAATCGATCACCCCATGCTGGAAGGCGTCGAAGTGCGTCATGACGCCGAGGCTGGCCAGCGCGTCAACCACCCAGGCGGGCGCCCAGGTGACGACGACGTCAGTCACCGGCGGCCAGCCGCAGAGAATCAGGAAAAGGCACACGACCAGGGATAGAATGAAGCTGACCACCTGGTTACGGGTGAGTGAGGAGGTAAAAGAGCTGATTGCCAGAAACGCACCGGCAATAAGGAAGCTGCCCAAATAGCCCGTGAACACCGGCCCGAGGTCCGGGTGCCCCAGGTAGGCAACCGTGACGACCAGCGGGAAGGTCAAAACCAAGGCGATCAGCAGAAATGTCCAGCTGGCGAAGAATTTGCCCAGGATTGCCTGCCAGGGGGCGACGGGCATGGTGAAGAGGAGTTCGAGCGTGCCGAGCCGGAGTTCCTCCGACCACAGGCGCATGCCGGCCGCAGGCACCAGGAACAGGTACAGCCACGGGTGCCACACGAAGAACGGCAGCAGGTCGGCGATTCCACGCTCGAAAAACCGGCCCACGTTGAAGGTGAAGAACCCTGCCAACAGCAGGAAAATGACGATGAATACGTAGGCGACCGGCGACGCGAAGTAGGCGCCGAGTTCGCGCTTGGCGATGGTCCAACTGGTTTTCATGCCGCGGCTTCGATCTTGTGGTTTTCAGGCAGCGTCAGGGAACGGAACACGTCATCGAGCCTGCCTTCATCGACGGAGAGGTATTCAACTTTCCAATGCTGGCGCTGAGCAAATTCCATGAGCTCGTTGAAAGGTTCGCCTTGCATCCGAAGGCGCACGGTCACGTGCTGCCGTGCCTGCTCCAGGAGTTCCGCGCCTTCCAGGTGCGGCAAACCCTTGAGCTGTGCGTGCAGCCTGATCCAATCCAGGTCCCGCAAGCTCAGGACGATGGTTCCCGCCTGGGGCGCCCGCGCCTTCAACTCCTCCGGCGTCCCCTGCGCGACGATTTTTCCCTGGTCGATGATCAGCGCTTTGGTGCACGCGGCTTCAACCTCTTCAAGGATGTGGGTGGAAAAAACGATCGCTTTGTCTTTCCCCATGCGCCGGATCAGCGACCGGACCTCGTGTTTCTGATTGGGGTCAAGCCCGTCGGTCGGCTCGTCCAGGATGAGCACTTCCGGATCGTGAATCAACGCCTGGGCCAGGCAGGTGCGATGGCGAAACCCTTTGGATAAGGTGTCTACGCTCTGGTGAATGACCTTTTCCAAAAAGCAGAGTTCAACCACGCGGTCGATCGCCCGGACCTTCGCCTCGCCGAAAAGGCCGCGCAGTTCCGCACAGAAGCTCAGGAAACCGTGCACGGACATGTCGCTGTAGACGGGCGCGTTCTCCGGGAGGTAACCGATCCTGGTGCGGGCCTGGACCGGCTGCTCGGCGACGTCGAATCCGCAGACCGTGACCTTGCCCGCCGTCGGTGGGAGAAAACCGGTGATCATCCGCATGCTGGTCGATTTGCCTGCACCGTTCGGGCCGAGAAACCCGAGCACCTCTCCTTTGGCAACTTCAAAGGAAATTCCGGCCACGGCGGTTTTCGGACCGAAATGCTTAGCTAAGTTTTGTACGCTGATCATAATTGGTACGGCTTGCGGATCGGGCGGGGAGTTTGCGCCTCGGGGAATGATTTGCTCGCTTCGATCTTGGGTTCCGCAATCCGTAGAAGGGCTGCCCGCGCACGGGCAGGGACCACCTGCGCGTGCCCCTGGCGGGTTTACAACCGGGAGGAACGCGGCTCATCTTTTCCGTTTATCAGTGCGGCTCGTCCGTTAACATCGCGAACGTCAAGAGCCTCGCCGCATGCCATGCAGGGGCGACGCGAGGATAAATGCTCGGCCCCGGAATTTTGTCAAGCCTGGTCCCGAACTCCCGCCCGGGTCAGCTCATGGGTTTCATCGGTTTCATCGGCTCCATGGGCTTCATCGGTTCCATGGGTTTCATCGGCTTCATGCCGGCCGGCTGGTCGGATTCGGTCCGGTTGAGTTGTTTAGCCTGGCCCAGGTCCGGTTCGCCGTTCAGGAGCTGGGTATCGTCGCCGCGCACCCGGATAAAACGTGCGCCATCTTTGGTTTCGACCCGCAGGATCAGATCCTGACCCGCCTGAAAGAGCGCCGGTGCCTGCGACCAGGAGCCGGTCTCAAAGCTATTTCCCTGGCTTTGTTGCTGGCTGCCGCCGTCACCCTGCCCTAACGAGACCCGCGTCTGGTCTCCCTCGTTGTCGACCAGCAACTGCCGGCCGTTTTCAATTTTGTATGCGTAGCTCATGCGTCGTCGCTCCATCTAGCGGTTGGGTCGGTTGGTATCTGCGGCCGGTGCGGCCGGGGCTAATCCGAGGCTGAGATCGGCTGGGTAACGAATTGCGGTTTGGCGTCCCCGTCCGTTTCCATTGTGACCTTCATGCCCTCGAAGGCCGCCGGACCAAAAAACGTGCAAAAAGAAGTATCGGCCGCATCACGCCCTATGCCGACTCTGACGAAGCTCGACTGCGGCGAGAGCCGGGTCGCATCAAACAGGTACCAGCGATTGCCGAGGTAAGCTTCAAAAACTGCGTGGAAATCAGGCGGGTTAAGCCCATAGGCGTACGCGCTCACAAAACGGGCCGGGACGCCGAGCGCCCGGCAGAGGGCGATCGCCAGGTGCGCAAAGTCGCGGCAGACGCCCTGGCGCTCCGTTACCGTGTCGAAAGCCGACGTGATCGACGAGGTTGCCCCCCGCTGGTAGGCCACCTTTTCGTAAATCCAGTTACAGACGTGGGTCACCTGCTGAAAGCCGGTCAATTGGTTTCCCATGAACTCCGATTGAGCGAAGCGCAGCAGGCTGTCCGATTGGCAGTAACGGCTGGGAAACAGGTACACCAGGACGTCCTCCGGCAGCTCTGCCAGGGTTCGCACCGGCAAATCCAGGTTCTTTTCGATTTCAGGTTCCAACGCCACGGTGGCCTGATATTCGAGCCGCAGCTTCGGTTCCTTGCTTTTAGTTCGATGAAACCGCCCCCCGTTGAACGCAAACTCCGTCGGCACCTCGCCCCCTTCCACATGGAGACTCTCCGCAGTGACGTGCTGGAAACGGTTTTGCAACGCTGCCACGTTGAAAAGGAAAGAGCAGGGCCCCTTTAGCCCGTAATTTAACTCTGCTTTGACCCGATAACGCATACCCCCCCCTTAACCCGCTCTGGGCATTTCGCAACTTGGTGCAGGATCGGCCTCAGTAGTCCAAAAGCCCGGGCGGAAGTTTACCGCCGTTTTGAGCCAGCTGCTTGAGAACTTCCTTGTGGAGCCAGACGTTCATCTGGGCAGAGTCGTTCGTGTCGCCCGGATAATGCAGCTCCGCGGCCAGCTTTTTTCGGGCGCCCAGGCTGCTGTCCATGCCGACGAGTTTAAGCAGGTCGACGATGGAACGCTTCCAGTCGAGTTGTTCCGGGTTCTTTGCGGCCAGATCATCCAGGACCGCACCCACGTCCACCGAAGCTGGAACCGCGGGCGCCGGAGCCGGGTTCTGGGCGGAAGTTGTTCCGGGGGCGGTTTCGCCGGAGCCGGCGGCGGCTGGCTCCGGGCTGGTCTGGGATGAGGGACCAGGCGTCGGCGCTGCCGGGGTGGAGGCGGCGGGTGCCGCCGGCGTCTGGGCGCCCGGGTTGCCGGCCGACGCGTGCTTAAAAATGTTGTTCATCAGGTCGTGGAACATTCCCATAAGGCGCACACCGTAGCCCAGGAGCATTCAGGTGGGTAGCCCAAACATCCCAAACATCGGCGAAGATTTCACGCCCGGCGGCACGCGGGTCAGCCTGACGGCGCGGCGCCCGCCAGGCTTCCCGGAAAAAACCTCAGGTCGCAGGCATGGAGTAATCGCTCGGTTCGTCGATCAACGCCTGCTTGAGCAGGTCAACGGATTTGCGCAGCCCTTCCACGCGGGACAGCACGATATCCTCGTGCTCGATCGACAGCCACCCGTCGTAGCCGTTGAGCCGGAGACGGTAACAAAATTCCCGCCACCATTTGGCGCCGTGGCCGTAGCCCAGGGTGATGTAATTCCACGCCCGCCCCTTGACGTTGCCGTGTCCGAGGGTTTCCAGCCGCCCGGCCAGAGCCATGGCCGCCTCGTTCAGGAAAGTATCCTTCGCGTGCACATGGTGAATGGCCTCGCCGAGCGCATCGACGGCCGCCAACGGGTCGGCGCCCATCCAGAAAAGGTGGCTGGGGTCCAGGTTCGCCCCGACGATCGGCCCGACTTCGTTTCGCAACTGCAGCAGGGCCGGAACGTTGTAGACGAGCTGGTTGCCATGCATCTCGATGCAGAACTTCCTGATGCCGTGTTCCCGGCCAAAGGCGGCCAGCTGGCGCCAATAAGGCAGCAACCGCTCGTTCCATTGCCAGTCAAGAATCTCACCATTCTCCAGCGGCCAGGCGCACGTGATCCAATTGGGTCTCACGTCGTTCGGCCCGCCCGCCGGCAGGCCGGACATCAACACGATTGTGTCGACGCCCAGCAACCCCGCGAGCCGAACGGTGTCGTACACAACTTCGCTGTGGCGTTTACCGTCAACCGGGTGCAGTTGGTTGCCGCTGCAATTGAGCGCGGCAAGCGACAAACCGTGCCGCTCCAACACCGCCAGAAACTTTTGCCGTTCCTCCTTGCTCTCCAGCAAAGATCGCACATTGGCATGAGGAGCCCCGGACCAGTTGCCCATGCAGATCTCCAGGGCCGCGATGCCCAGGCCGGCTGAGGCCTTCGCCGCGTCCTCATAGGAAAGATGTCCCAGACTGTCGGATACCGCAGATAGTTTCATTTTCGGAAATTGAATGATGGATGCTTGGCCGGTTGTGTTGCGACCCCTAAGTTCGAGGGCGCGAGGGTAAGAAAAGTGTATAAGGTCATACCATGATTTCAAACAGATAGATGACCGGCAGCCGGAGTTTTCCCTTTCCTGACTCCATGTGAGTAAGGCCGGCATTTTTACCATCTGTTTTCTGAGAGTGTCTTGACCTGCGCAGGTGGTCGACCTTAGTGTCGGATGATCCGGGGCGATGCTTTTGGAAGCTCTGAATTCCTGCCGGGCCGGCGTCAGAGTTGACCGCGATTGGCAAAACGACCCCCCACCTAAATGTTTTGGAGGCCTCGCTGCATAAAGTATGGAAATCGACACCCGTTTCCCGACTAGACTCAACTCCCTGTCCGATGCGCCGGAACCATTTCGCGCCGCGTTGGTAGACAGTCTCCCCTCAGGAGAACCGGCCCGCTTACTTCTGTACGCTCCGGCTTTTCAGACGGAAGATGAAAGATCGCCGGCCACGGTGCTCGCCGTGACCAACGCCGGCTGGCTCGTCGCTTCAACGACTGATAACGCGGGCGTTGCCCTGGAACGATCTGATTTCAGCAACACCCTGTTTCTTGAACTGACACCGGTTCTCCTGGAGTGCCGGTTGAAAATCTCTTTTGCTGCGGAGGACGCGCCGCGCTCGGTCACCATCAGGTTCGAGACCGTCGGGGAAGACTTGTACCGCGAGGCAATCGATCTGATCCTCGCGGGCATCGATCCGAAACTCACGACCGCGGCCGGGCAGGATCATCCGGGCGAGGCGTCGATGCTTGAAGGATGGCCGCTGAAACTTCGGAACGAGGCCCGGCGTTTTTGGCCTGGGACGCAGCAACTGGTGAACGCAATCCAGTGGCCGGCCATGTTCGACGGGTCCCGGCGGCAAGTCGCTCCCGCGGGCGCGCTGTTGATCACCGAACGGGAGCTCGTGGTGATTTCGGACGAGAAAAAATCTTCCGATGAACCCCTCTCCGCTGATGAACTGGAGGAGAGTTTCGCGGGGATTATCACCTTTATTCCGCGCGTTCGGGTGGCAGAATTCCGGGTAGACCGTCAGGAACAGTTCGCCGTCCTTACCCTCCAGGTCAAGGCAGCACACGGGGGAGAAAAACTGGAATACGCTTTTCCGTCCGGCCATGAACCGGTCGTAGCCGAAGCCATGGGGCAGATGCTGCGCCCCGGCGCTAAACCCAACCCGGCCGCTGAGGTAAACCCGGCACGCGATGCAGCGAGTTAGGGGCGGCCTTGTTGCTCACACTCAATCTGTCTTAGGCCCAACGGGCCGGTAGAACATAGCCCAGGGTTTACCCTGGGAAGGCATTTCCCCCTGGCCCAGCCCTGAAGGGGCGGTAGAAAACGTTGCTGGCGGGTTCTGCCGCCCCTTCAGGGCTCGATCGTGATCTGACGGTTAACCAGGGGGTAAAGCCCTGGGCTATGTTCTACCGGCCCCTCGGGCCTAAAACCAATTCAACCAAGTACGCAGCATCCTCCGGCACCAGCACTCCCTGAGCCGACATTCTACCGAGATATCTGTCTGAGTAGTATAACACCCCTTCGGGGTTGAAAACTCACTTTTGTCGCCCGGTATCCGTTCGTGCCGGCGTCACGAGGCCAGACTGGTAGTTCACACATTCAGGTGTCTATACTGCCGGACTGCCTGCTACCCGAACCCTCCGCCGGAATAAATGAATGGAGGAACTTCGTGGCAGTTAAGCAGGGAATGGCGCGTCGCCGCTCGGACGGCGCACCACCCTCCCCGGGAGAAAGCTTTCCTGCCTGGAAACTGATCTACTACTTACCACCGCGCTGCTTGAGCTGATCGAGAATGACCGCGCCGACGATGATGCCGCCTTTAATGATCTGCTGCCAATAGGCCGACACGTTCATCAGGTCGAGGATGTTGTTCAGAACGCCGATGATAAGAGCCCCGATGATCGTTCCTGCAACCGTCCCGATGCCGCCGGCCGACAGGGAGGTGCCGCCGATGACGGCGGCCGCAATCGCATCAAGTTCGTAGCCGACGCCGAGTCCCGGTTGCCCTGAACCGATCCGGGCCGACACCACCAGCCCGGCCAGCCCGGCGAGGAAACCGGCATAGATGTAGATGAGCATCTTAAACCGGCCCGTGTTGATGCCGGAGACACGCGCCGCCTGTTCATTCCCGCCGATGGCGTATACGTATTTGCCGAATTTGGTGCGGGCATAAAGGATGTGGGTAACGATCGCCATGACCACCAGCAGGAGGATTGGAACGGGAACACTGCCCAAGGCGCCTTGGCCGACAAAGTCATATTGATCCGTCAAATCGGAGATGGGGCGACCATTGGTGTAGAGCATCGCCGCCCCGCGAACCGCCGTGTAAGTGCCCAACGTGGCGATGAACGGCGGAATGTGCGTCTTCGCGACGAGGCCGCCGTTGATCAAGCCTACCAGGGCGCCTACGATGCAGGCCGCCAGCAGCGGCACGACGAAAGGAAGCTGGACACCGGGGTAGAACGGGGCCGAACTATCCGATGACTGCGCCAGGCTGGACGCAACCACGGCGGACAAACCGACCACCGAGCCGGACGACAGGTCGATGCCGCCGCTGACGATCACCCCCGTCACGCCGAGCGCGATCAGGCCGACCACGGACATCTGCCGCACAATGTTGATCAGGTTGATGGTGCTCAGGAATGCCGGTGACAGCAGCGAGGCCACCACGACCATGAGGGCAAAAATGATGAAGATGCCGTATTTACTGAAGATGCTTGAGAGCATCTGGCCGCCCGCCGGCCGCTTGGCGGCCTCGCTGGCGGTGGTAATGACTCCGGGATTTGCCATAACGTTTTTCCTTGTGCGCTTACGCAGCTAAACTGGTCGGTATCTTCATCCCTGTCGCCATCTGAAGAATCTTTTCCTGGGTGGCTTCTGCGCGCATCAGCTCACCCACTTTGTCGCCTTCGTGCATGACCAGGATCCGGTCGCTCATCCCCAGCACTTCCGGCAATTCCGACGAGATCATGATGATCGCCTTGCCCGAGAGAACGAATTCGGTCATGAGCCGGTAGATCTCCGATTTGGCGCCCACGTCGATCCCGCGCGTCGGTTCGTCCAGGATCAAAAGGTCCGGTTCGGTCAACAGCCAGCGCGCGATCAGCACCTTCTGCTGGTTGCCGCCGGACAGGTACTTGACCAGTTGCAGCAGGCTGGGCGTCTTGACGCGCATCAAGCCGCGCATCTTCTCGCAATCTTTTTCAATCTTGGTGAACCGGAGGAAGGGTCCCACCATGTAGCGGTTTATGTTCGCGATGAACATGTTTTCGCGGACGCTGGCGTTCAGGTACAACCCGGTCAGCTTTCGGTCTTCGGTCAGCAGCGCCATGCCGTTTCGAATGGCGTCAGCCGGGGACTTGATCCTGGCGGGTTTTCCATCGATCCTAACCGTCCCGCCGTAAGACGGTGTCACCCCGAAAACCCCGTCCATCAATTCGGTGCGCCCGGCCCCCATCAGGCCCGCGAGGCCCAGGATTTCGCCTCGCTTGACCTGGAAACTGACGTTGCGAAAACCTTTCCCGCTCAGGTTCTGAACATCGAGGAACACCGAACCCATCTCGGCTTTTTCCTTGTGAAACATCTGGGTAAGCGTCCGGCCGACCATCATCTCGATGAGCTTGTCGCGGGTCAGGTTCGCGGTGGCTTCGCTGGCCACGTATTGGCCGTCGCGGAAAACGGTGACATCATCGGTGATCTTGAAAACTTCGTCCATCTTATGGCTGATGTAGATCACGGCGCACCCCTGGGCCGTTAACGATTTGATGATGTCAAACAGAACGGCCACCTCCGCCTCGGTGATAGCCGAGGTCGGCTCATCCATGATGATCAGGTCGGAGTTGTAGGACACCGCTTTGGCGATTTCGGCGAGCTGCATGCTGGCAATGCTCAGGTTGCGCATCCGGGCGGTTGGCCGGATTTTGATGTGAAGCCGATCCAGGAGCTCTGAGGCCATGCGGTTCATCTTGCGCATGTCCACCAGGCCGTACGGGGTCATGGGTTCGCGTCCCAGGTAAATGTTCTCGGCAACCGTCATCTCGGGGACCGGGTTCAGTTCCTGGTGGATCATCGAAATGCCCTTCGACAGCGCGTAATGGGTGCTGGTGATGTTCAGCCGTTCACCCTTGAACGTGATGGTGCCTGAATCCGGCGTGTAAATGCCGATCAGGCATTTCATCAGCGTCGATTTGCCCGCGCCGTTTTCACCCATCAGCGCGTGCACCGTCCCTCTGCGGACGCGGAGCTGGACGTTATCAAGGGCGCGGACGCCTGGGAACTGTTTGGAGATGCCCTCCATCACGAGCAAGTGATCATTTTCCATAGCTCGGCTCCTCTCCGGTTCGATGACCACTGCCCGCCGGCGCCCGGCAGGCAGTGGCCAACCGAAACCTCATTTCATGTATGACTTGAAATTCTCCTTGTTGATCGGCTGGTAAGGAATCCAGATCTTATTACCATCCGTCACGTCCGGATTAGCTTGTTTCTTGGCCAGCAGGTAGGCGGCATTGACTGCCTTCTCGCCTTGACCAACCGGGTCTTGGAACACCGTATTATTCAGGTCGCCCTTCTCCATCGAAACCAAGGCGTCATGGCTGCCGTCAACGCCGCCAACGCAGATCTTGCCGAGTTTTCCGGCGGCCTTGATGGCCTGCAACGCTCCCAGGGCCATCTCGTCGTTATTGGAGGCAACGCCGTCGATCGGGATGCCGGAAGCCAGCCAGTTTTCCATCAGCGTTTTGCCCTGCTCGCGCTTCCAGTTGCCGGTCTGTTCGCGGACGACCTTGATGTTCGGATACTTTTCCTTGAGGACTTGCTTGGTGCCCTCGGTTCGTTTGATGGCGGCTTCATTGCTCAGCTCACCCATCAGGATAGCCAGACTGCCCTTGCCGCCCATACATTTACCAAGTTCCTCCATCTCCATGATCCCGGCCTCAATGGAATTGGAGCCACAATAGACGACGCTTTGGGGCAGGTTTGCAGGCAGGCGATTCACGTAAACGAGCGGCTTGCCGGCTTTGGTGACGGACTTGGTGATTGGTCCGGTTGCCGCGGTATCCACCGGTAGGACGACTATCGCATCCATGCCCTGGGCCAGGAAGTTTTCAACCTGACCGGTCTGCTTGGCGGTGTCGTTGTTTGCGTCAACAATGGTGAGTTCGACGTCGGAATGGGCTTTGCCCCATCTGGTCATGGCATCCCGGACAAGGGTCAGCCAGACGTCGTCGAATAGGGCCATGGAAACCCCGATCTTGACTTTTTGGGCGGCCTGGACGGGCATACCGCCCAAGGCGAAAGCCATCAGGGCAATCGCGGGAACGAGAACTTTTGCGAGCTTCATTTTTTCTTCTCCTAAGGGGGGGTGCTCCGTAACGCGGAGCGATCAAGCGGAAATCTCAAACTACAAGGAACGATTTACTTCCTGACAACTGCGTTTTCAATTTTTTCTCTGGTCTCAACGGCCGGTTCGGCCATTTTTCCGAACCACCGAATCAAGCGACGAATCAGGGATGCCGCAAACCTGGTGCGGGTAACCAGAATACCCGTTCCGGCGGCGATTTGAGTTTGGCCGGCTGGGCAACTCGGGAACGTAAAACCAGTATGGATGCGCTTCAGGTCATAAATGAATAACATTTTCCTAATTCTGTTGTAATTCCTGTGGGGTTACCGTTCTTTCTAAATTAACCGGAAAACGTTCATTGCACGCCGGCATGCAAAGAGCCCGCCGTCGAAAGCCAGGTGCCGGAACGGCTGGACTGGTCCATGGCCTCCAGGATCTCCTGGTTGCGCGCCCCGAACGCGAAGTCGGGAAAACAGCCCTCCCCCCGCCCGATGCCCTGCACCAGGTCGTGCACCTCGAACACCTTCATGTCGAAATAGCCCAGCCCGCCCCCGGCAAAATCAAAGCCGAAAAACGCCGAGTATTGCGGCACCTGCGAGCCGCAATAGACGGTCGTAAAGCCCCGGTCGCGCTTCTCGTCCCGCATCCGGAAGACCTGCAGCTCGTTGAAGCGCTCCCCGTTATTGACCAGGGTGCCCTCGGTGCCCGACACTTCCCAGAACACCCCGAAGACTCGCCCGGCGCAGATGCGCGAGGCCTCAATCACCCCGGCGGCCCCCGAGGCGAACTTCACCAGCGCCTGGATCTGGTCCTCGTTCTCCACAGCCTGCTTTTTGGCGTCTTCGCTTACCTTGCTGCCGTAGCCGGCGTCGAACTCCGGCACGGGCCGCTCCTTGAAGATCGTCTGGCTCTGGGCCGACACTTCGGTGATGTCGCCCATGAGGAACTGCGCCACCGACACGGCGTGCGCCCCCAGGTCGCCCAGCGCCCCGCTGCCGGCCAACTCGCGCGAACAGCGCCAGGACCACGGCAGGGCGGGATCGTTAAAGAAGCCCTGGTCGAAGCGGCCCCGGAAGCGCACCGGTTCGCCGATCTCGCCCCGATCGATGATCTGCCTGGCCACCAGGGCCGCCGGGGTTTTTAGGTTGTTGAAGGCCACCATCGTGTAGACGCCGGCCTGCCGGGCCGCCTCGGCCATGCGCCGGGCATCGTCAACTTTGACGGCCATCGGCTTTTCGCAGTAGACGTGTTTGCCCGCCGCAAGGGCCGCCAGGGCGACCTCGACGTGCAGGTGGTTGGGCGTGGTGATGTCAACCACGTGCACTTCAGGGTCCTCGACCAACCGGCGCCAGTCGCCGTAAGCCTTCTGGAAGCCGAGCTTGCGCCGGGCGGTGTCGGCCAGCGCGTCGTTCTGGTCGGCGACGGCGTACAACACCGGGGTGCGCGGCAGGCTGCGGTACAACAGGCCGGCCCGCCGGTAGGCGTCGGCATGGGCCTGGCCCATGAAGCCGGAGCCGATCAATCCAACATGGAGGGGTGCATTTGACATAGGGGATGCTGCTTCTAAGCCGCTCAGGCAAACAGCAGTTTGCTGACGTGGGTGAAGGCCTGTTGGGCGTAGAGTCTGGGGGCCGCTTTGGCCGGGTCCTGCTCGGCTTCCACCACTGCCCAGCCCCGGTAACCGGAGCGGCGCACGAAATCGGCCAGGGCCGAAAAGTCCAGGTCGCCGTCACCGGGCACGGTGAACAGGCCGGCGCGGACGGCCTGGTTGAAGCTCACATCATTCCGGCGCGCCCAGTCCAGCACCGGGCGGCGCACGTCCTTGAGGTGCAGGTGGGTCACCCGGTCGCCGAACCGGCGCAGCAGTTCGGCGTAGTCGGCGCCCGCGGCATACGCGTGGCCGGTGTCGAGCAGCAAGCCCACTTGCGGCGGGGCGTCCTCGAAAAAGGCGGCGATTTCTTCGCCCGTTTCCACCAGCATCTTGAGGTGATAATGGTAGGCCAGCTTCAGGCCCCTTTCGTTGAGCCGGGCGGCAAATTGGCCGACTCGCTCGGCGTAG
The DNA here is from genome assembly GCA_019247695.1 of Verrucomicrobiota bacterium. Classification (NCBI taxonomy): domain Bacteria; kingdom Pseudomonadati; phylum Verrucomicrobiota; species Verrucomicrobiota bacterium. The sequence continues at coordinate 26,043 of JAFBAP010000029.1, forward strand.
GCCGGTAGGTCGACCGAGCTCAACGGGGGGCTGTGGCTCAAGGGCTGGTCCCAGGGGGCGGTTTGCGGGATCCGGCTGCACTCGGCGTAGACCAGCACGTCGCAGCCGCAGGCTTCCAGAAGCCGGAGGTGCTCGGCGGCGGCTTGCCATTCGGCTTCGGGGGAGCGGTCCGCGAGGTAACCGGAGTACCAGCCCGAGATGAGCCGCAGGCCGTAGCGGGCCAACAGCAACGGCAGCACCTGGGGGTCGCGGGGGAATTTGCGGCCCAGTTCGACGCCTTGGTAGCCGATGTCCGCGGCGTCCTGCAGGCAGGTGTCCAGCGGGACGTCGCCGCCGAGGGCTTCCAGGACGTCATTGGTCCAGCTCAGCGGGCTGACGCCCAGGCGGACCGCCCGCTCCGGCGGTGTTGAGGTTGGCATAAAATTCAGGGATGCGCTTCGTTACCTGGCGAACTTGACCGGCTGGCCGCTCTTTAGCGATTCGGTGGCTTTATCGGCCAGCAACTGGGCCTTCAAACCGTCCTCCAGCGAAGGGCTCGGCGGGGTACCTTGTGTGACGGCGCTCAGAAACGCGTCCAGCGCCTGGTAATAGCTCTGCTCGATGCGCTCGAACCAGCCGGCATGCAGGCCGTCTTCGATGATCTTATCGCCGAGGTAACGCGACACCCCCCGGAACCGCTGCCGGCGCGACTCGATCAGGCCCTTGGAGCCGAACACTTCGATGCGCTCGTCGTATCCGTAGCCGGTGCGCCGGGACGAATCGATCTGGCACAGGGTGCCGCGGCTCAGCCGGATGGTCACGAGGCTGGTGTCGATGTCGCCGGCTTCCCTCACCTTGGGATCAACGAGGGCGGCCCCGATCGCGTGCACCTCTTCGGGTTCATCCTCACTGATCCAGCGCAGCAAGTCGAAAAAGTGCACCGTTTGATCGCGTAGCTGCCCGCCGGAGGTGGCCAGGTAACTGAGCGGCGGCAGATTCGGCCCGCGCGAGGTCATCTGGATGATCTCCAGGTTACCCACCGCGCCGCTTCTCACCTCTTCGCGCAATGCCGCGTGGTTAGGGTCAAACCGGCGGTTAAAACCCAACATGACCGGTACGCCGGCCGCCCGGACCGCCTCAACCGCTTGTTCGGCTTCCTGGTAGTCCAGCCCGATCGGTTTTTCGCAATAGATGGCTTTACCCGCCTGGGCGGCGCGCCGCAGGTACTCGACGTGGGTGTTGGTCGGCGTGGCGATCACCACGGCTTGAACGTCCGGATTGTCAAAGATCTCCGCAAGGTCGGCCACCGCTTTCGTTCCTGCGGTGGCCGCAGCCCGTTTGGCAAATTCCGGATTGGCATCATAGACCCCTGCCAGTTCCGTGCCGGGATGACGGGCCACATTTTTGGCATGAACCGAACCGATGAAGCCGGTTCCCACTACCGCTATCTTTAGCATGCTTGTACCTGTTGGTATTTTGGGTTTAAAGGGATTCCAGCGCCGTCCACGCCCCGCCGGCCCGGTAGGAGCGCATGGCGCCTTCCACAAAGGCCACCCCGCGCACCCCGTCCGATGCGTCCGGAAAGCCGAGCTCAGTCCTGGCGTACGGTTTGCCTTCGGCTTTGGCCAGCAGTGCGTCCGCCGCTTCAGTGTAGAGATTGGCAAAAGCTTCGAAAAAGCCCTCCGGGTGTCCCAGGCCCACGCGCGTCCACCGGGCGGCCTCCGGCGAGAGCCCAGGCATCCCTTGGGCCAGGATCCGGGGCGGCCCGTCGATCGGACTGTAACGCAGGTGCTGGGGGTCTTCGTGGCGCCAGGCCAGGCTGCCCCGGTCTCCATAGACGCGGATCCGCAGGCCGTGTTCATTGCCGGCGGCCGCCATGGAAGCCCAGAGGCCGCCGGTCGCGCCGTTCGAAAACCGGAGCAGCAGGTTCGCATTGTCTTTGATCGCCCTGCCCTGAACGATCTGGCTCAATTCGGCCGCCACTTCAGTGACCTCCAGCCCCGTAATAAACCGGGCTAACTGGTGGGCGTGGGTCCCCAAATCATACAGCAAGCTCGCATCACCCAACAGGCCCGGGTCCGTCCGCCAGGCGGCTTGCTTGTGGCCTTCCTTTTCCAGAAGCTTGATCGCCCAGCCGGACGCGTGTTCGGCCTGGACCACACGAATCTCGCCCAGTTCGCCGTTCCGGACCATCCGGCCGGCGTGGCGCACCATCGCGTAGCCCGAGTAGTTGTGCGTCAGGCACACGATCAGCCCGCCCTGGTCCGCCAGGGCCTTGAGCTCCCTGCCTTCAGCCAGAGTCAGGCAGAGCGGCTTATCGCAGATCACGTTGATGCCGGCCTCAAGGAACGCCTTGGCGATCGCGTAATGGCTGTCGGTCGGCGTTACGATGACGACCGCATCAATGGGGTCTTTCCGATTGGATTCGGCCGCAGCCATGGCGGCATAATCAGGGTAAACGCGATCTTCAGGGATCCGCAGGAGGCGGGCGGCAACGCGCGATTTGTCCGGGCTGCGGGAAAAGGCACCGGCCACCAACGCATAGCGATCGTCGAGGCGCATGGCCGTACGGTGCGTCTCGGCAATGCCCGCACCCGGGCCGCCGCCGACCATTCCCACCCTCACTGCCCTTCGTTCTTCGGTTGACATAAAGTGAATGAAACGGTGACTCCGGAATCCGGGAGAAAAGAGAGAAGCCGGCCCTGACTTCCCCGCCTTGGGGCCGGCTTTTGCTCAAAGGCGGTCGCCTCGGCGGCCCGCGCCGCCGGTACGGCCATTCGTACGCATTTGTGCTTCATTGGACCAGGGGGGATCGAATTTAGATCAGCTTCCCACTTCGAAAGATTTCGAACCGAAAGTCTACGCCTTTTAGATCAAGCGCAGTTCAGCTCACGCCAGAGTGAAGAGTCTGTCAAGTGGATATTTGCTATTGATAAATTCAAAGTGCCAAAAAGCGATGGCGGGGGTCAGGCGGTAAGTTCACGGGAGCAAATCTCGCAAATTAACTCAATAAGTATCAATATGAATTATCCCTAGAGACATGGCAAGCGATTTTCTGAGATGATTTGATGAGTCTTTCTATTTTGGGTTTATGCACCGTGACCTTTCAACATTTTACGTTTTGAAATTCATGCAAAGAAGGAAGCGCGAGGAGGAAGCGGTTCGGCTGGCCAACGGCACCGAGTTCGGGCTGGCCGGTTATTTTTACAGCGGCGACATCGGGCGGGTGTGGCGGGTGGCCGAAGGGCTGGAAAGCGGCATGGTGGGCATCAACACCGGCATGATTTCCACGGAGGTGGGGCCCTTTGGGACGTCAAGGAATCGGGCCTGGGCAGAACGCAGAAGGAAGGCATCCAGAGACGCGCAGCAGGGATTCAGATGCCTTGAATCTGCGTAATCTGTGGATGTTTTATCTTTTTTCCGCGTTCTTCTGCGTGTTCTGCGGATGATTGCTGCCTTCCCGCCGTGGCGCGGCGTGATTCTCTCCCCTTGCGGCCGCGGTGTGTCCTGAATGTTCTGGCTCGTTCGTCATAGAGAATGATAAACGAAACCGTTCCCTTAACCGAAAATCATGACTACCACGAAAAGCAATCCCGTTCAGAGCCTGCAACCTTACCTGTCCTTCGACGGCCGCTGCGAAGAAGCAATTGAATTCTACCGCGCGGCGCTCGGCGCCGAGGTGGCGATGCTGATCCGTTTCAGTGAAAGCCCCGATCCCGGCATGTGTGCACCCGAAGACGGAAACAAGGTGATGCATGCCAGCCTCCGCATTGGTGATTCCACCCTGCTGGTTTCTGATAGCCGATGCGAAGGAAAACCGGCCTTTCACGGGTTTGCGCTGTCGCTCACGGCCGCGGATGAGGCCGAAGCCGAGCGGCTCTTCGCGTCTTTGGCCGACGGTGGCCAGGTTCAAATGCCATTGGCCAAGACCTTCTTTTCCCCGCGCTTCGGCATGGTCGCTGACCGCTTCGGCGTGTGCTGGATGGTCATCGTGCCGCAGTGAAACCCGGCCGGACGCACAACCGACAATCAAGGAAGCACACGTATGCGCTTTATAATGCTGATGATCCCGCACGTCTACCAACCCGGCGCGCCGCCTGGAGAGAAGGCCGAAGAGGGGTTTACTCCACCCGCCGACGCCGTTGCGCGGATGATGCAGTACAACGAGGAGCTGGCGAAAGCCGGGGCGCTCATCGGGCTCGACGGCCTTCATCCGATATCCAAGGGCGCGCGCGTCCGGTTC
>JAFBAP010000030.1 GCA_019247695.1 Verrucomicrobiota bacterium
CGTTCCAACAGCAGCCCGTACTCGTGCTCGAGCATCAAGGCCAGCCGCTCGCGCGAGACGTAGCGGGCGCTTTTGCCGTAGATGGCGTCGCTAAACTTCATGTCGTAGGCCGAGATGGACTTGGCCACCGTGCCGGCCGCCCCGCCAGCCTGGAAGAAGTGGCGCGCCACTTCCTGCCCGGCGCCGATTTCGGCGAAGGTGCCGTATTTGGCCTCATCCAAATTGATGGTGAGCGCCTTGCGATTCGTCGTGAGAAGTTCGTCGGAAGACATGACAGCACGAATGTAAACGCGAAGCGGCGCAAGGACAACGAACGTCCACGGCCATGCCTAAATTAGGCCCACGGCAAACGTTTGCCCGCTCCAAACTCCAGGCCGATCAAAACCGCTTCGCCGGAAGCGCCGATTTGTGATTAAATTAGGCGTGCCGTTGTTTCCGGTGTCTGATAAGAAGGCCAGCGCGCTGGCCGCACGCATGAAGGCGGTCGGCTGTGCGGAAAACGAGATCGAGGAAACCTTAGCTAAGGGCGGTGGCGTCGTGCTGCTTCACCGGCCCACCGGTGTACGAATCCGGTGTTGCCAGCAGCGCAGCCAGGCGCTCAACCGCTTCCTGGCCCGACGCATGCTTGTCGAGGAACTCGAGGCCAAACGCTGCCGGAAGACGCGCAGCGAGGTTAAGGCGGAGGAGATCCGGCGCCAGAAAGGCCGCCGGGAACGCCCTACCATCGCCGGGAAACTCCGGCAGCAATACGCGCTCCGGCCGGGACCGGCGAACGACTCCGGTGCGCCCCATGCCAGGAATTTGGACAAGCTCCTGGCTCAGCTCCGAATCCTGCAGGGTGATCGCCCCGGATTAACCGGCTGATCCTGCAGTGCCGGGCAGCTCAAAGCGTCGCCAACGCCGCCCGTTGCCCCGTTTCGGCACTCTGGATCGCTGCCAACACCATCGCCAGGCTGTGGAAGTTGTCGGACGAACGCGTTTCCGGCGCCGGGCCGCCGCGTAACGCGTCGACGAATTGCTTCATCACGCTGAAGTGACCCCGCGTTAGTGCCGGGTCAGGTTCCCCTTCCAGCAGGATGGCGTCCGTTTCGTACAGCAGCGCGCCTGGCACCGGCCGGACCCGCTCCCCGCGAACCTCACTCTCGCCGTCCCACCACAAGGTGCCTTCGGTGCCGATCACCCGCCAGTTTGCGTCCCAGGCGGTCCGGAATCCTTCGGAACACCAACTGGCCCGATAGCTGAACCGGACGCCGTTGGTCATTCTGAAAATGGCCACCACCGACGATCCATGTTCATACCAGGAATTAGCCGGCGTCCATTCTTCGCAATACACCGATTCACCATCCGCCTGCACCAGAAAACGCGCCGCATCGAAAGGGTGAATGGCCATGTCGGCCAGAAGAACATGACGCATCTTGTCCCGGAACCCGCCGAAATGAGCGCCGATGAAGAAGTCCACGTGGACGGTGGTTACGTCGCCGATTGCCCGGGACTCGATCATTTGGCGCAGCCGGCGGATGCCGCGTTTGAACCGCCGGTTCTGCTGCACCACATGAAGACGGCCCGCCGTTTCGGCGAGCCGGACCAATTCGAGCGCACCCGGGAGGTCCAACGCCAGCGGCTTTTCCTCCAGCACATTCAGGCCGGACCGGAGTCCCGTTCCCGATACCTCCAGGTGCGCGGCCGGGATGGTGCAATCGAAGAGGATCTCCGCCGGCACGGCCGCGATCGCTTCCGGCAAGGCACGAAAGATCGGGCCGGTAAGGTTGAATTCTTTCCCGCGCGCCTCCGCCGCCTCCGGAGAAACGTCGACCAGCGCCGCGACTTCAATGCCCAGTTCCTGCGCGCACCGCAGCCACTCGCGGCTCATAGCGCCGCAGCCCGCCAGAATCGCTTGAAAAGTTTCTCCAGGTTCTTTCATCGGTTACAACCTTCCTGCCGGGACATCTCTGCCCAAGGCACCAGGCACTGAGTGCACCAACTCCTGCCCAGCGCGCTCTCCGGGAGCCCGCCGGCGGCTCACTTCGTACCCAGGAGCGGCTTGATCTTCGCCGCCGCCTCTTTCAATGCCGCTTCGACGCTGCCCTGACCCGTCAACGCCTTCTGGATGGCCGTTCGCGCCGCCAACGAGATCGCCGGGTACTGCGCCCCGCCATCCTGCGACCTGGCCCGGGCGGTATCCATTTGCTCTACAAACGGCAGCAGGTCGGCATTCGCCTGGCCCTGCTGCTGGGCCACGCTGCGGATGGACGAGATGTAATTGAACGTATCGCAAATCTTCCGCAGCCGCTCAGGCTCCTGGGTGAACTCTATGAACTTGATAGCCGCCTGCTCGACCTTGGAGTCACCCTTCAAAACACACCAGACCTCGCCACCCAACGGCACCACCGGTTTCTCCCCTTCTTTCGGTACCGGAATAGTCGTGATCCCGAAATCAATGCCGCTCTTCTTCACGGTCCCGAGTCTCCAGGGGCCGATTTCCATCATGGCCGCGCGCCCGGTTTCGAACTGGTTGGGCACGTCTCCCTGGTCCCAGTTCACGACGTCGCGGGAAGCCAGACCTTTTTTCACCCAATCGACCCAGAGTTGAAGCGCGGCCCGGGCGTTCTCCGAGTCAAGTTCGCCCAGGCTGCCGCCATTGCTCCAGAGGAACGGTTCCCATTGCCACGTCGATTCCTCGGTATTCACCGCGGAGAAGACGATCCCGTACACCGGGGGTTTGGTCGTTTTGGTGGCGGCTTCAGTGAGTTCGGCCCACGTCTTGGGCGGCGAGGATACCCCCGCATCAGCGAACATTTTTTTATTGTAAAAGATGGCGAGACTGTTACTGCCGATCGGCATGCCGTAGACCTTGCTGCCGTCCGATACCGCAGCCTTGGGTCCAGGATAAATCTCGTTCCAGACCGGGAACTTGCTTACCTCGGCGGAGATATCTTTGAGAATGCCGGCTTTCGCGATGCGCAGGACGTCCGGGTTATCGATCGCCGCAATAGCCGGTGGCTTGTGCACGGCAGCCATCTGCAGGGTGCGGCTGACCAACTGAGCAAACGGCACGTACGTGTAGTGAATCTTTATGTCAGGGTTAGCCGCTTCGAAATCTTTCTGAACCTGATTCAGGGCGTCGGTCTGGCCTTGCACGCTGAAGTAATGGACGATTTCGACGTTGGTCACTTCGGCCGGCGCACTCGCCAGTCCGGCTCCCATAAGGGTACAACCGAACAGGCTCAGCCAAGCGAGCCCGGGTTTTCTGGGGGTATTTCTTTTCATTTGGTAGTTTGGTGATTTGGGTTTGAAGTTTTGAAAAAGCGGGCGGGCGGCGGGCGTCCGGCCACTCACGCCCGCCGCAAGAGCAATTGCAAAAGGTTGAGCAGAAGCACCAGCAGAACCATCAGGGTCGCGATGGCCGCCGCTTCACCGAAATTCAGCAGTGAGAACCCCACCTGGTAGGCGTAGGTGGACAAAAGGTGAGTTGCGTTGGCGGGGCCGCCGCCGGTCATGATCCAGACCAGGTCAAACACCTTCACCGTGTAGATGGTCCCGAGCATCAGCACCGCGACCGAGACCGGCTTCAACATCGGCAACGTGATTTTGGCCACCCGCTGCCAGTAGTGCGCCCCGTCAATCCTTGCAGCCTCGTAGACGTCCACGGGAATGCTGCGCATACCCGCGTACAAAAGGACGAAATTGAACGGAAAACCGATCCAGATGTTGGCAACGATGGTCGCCGGAAAGGCATAGGCAGGGTTTGCCAGCCACGGGAACGGCCCCAGGCCGACCAGATGGGCAAACTGGTTAATCGGGCCGGCCTCATTGAACAGCCCCTTGAAAATGTTCGCAGCCGTCAGAACCGGTGACACCCATGGAATCAGCAGCAGCGCCAGGCACAGATTCTTGAGCGGAAAGTTAACCTGAAAAAGCAGCGCCAGCAGAAAGCCGATGGTGAACTGGAACAGGATGCTGAAAAACGCGAAAAGGACGGTGTTGATGACCGCCCTCCAGAAAACCGGGTCGGCCAGGGCGGCCTGGTACTGGATGAGCCCGTTGAACGGCATGTCCCCGCTCACAAAGGTGTCGACCGTGGCCTGGCGGAAACTCAGCGTCAGACTGTACACGACCGGGTAAAGCAGCAGGATCAGGCAGAAAAGGACGCAAGGCAGGATAAACAGGTAGGGCATCGTATCGAAACGGGGCCTCTTCCTTCCTGCGAGTCGGGGCTGATCCGCAACTGCCGGTTTGCCGTCCGGCACGCGGACTGCCGGCGGGTCGTTTGGTGGCGTTCTGGCGTTAAGCTTCATCATCGTTCCGGGTAGAAGGGTTACTTGATGGCGCCCCGCGTCACGCCGGCCAGAATGAACCGGCTTGCGCAGATGACGAAAAGGACGGCCGGAATTGCCGTAAGGACGCTGCCCGGCAACAGAAACGACCATTCGATGCCGTACTGGCCCACCGCTTTGTAGAGTTCAAGGGTCAACGGTTGCAGGCCACCCTCGGTGATGAGACTCAGCGCGAAGATGAGGTCGCCCCAGGGAATCAGGAAGCTGAAAATGCCGACGGTAATGAGACCCGGAAGGGTGACGGGCAGAACCACCATGAAAAACGCGCGTATCTGGCTGGCACCGTCCACCAGGGCAGCCTCAACAAGCTCGTACGGCAAGTCCTTCATGTACGCGGACAACATGATCAGCGCGAACGGAATTGTGAACGTCATGTCGGCCAGAATCAGGCCAAACAGCGTGTTCACGAGGTTGATCTTGGAAAAAACAATAAACAACGGGATCACGAACACGATGGCCGGCAGCATCTGGGTCACCAGCATGAACGAAGAGAGTGCCTGGCGGCCGCGCGGCTTCAACCAATTTACGGAGTAAGCGGTAGGGGCGGTGATGAGGAGCGTGCCGATCGCGGTCGCCGCACTGACGATGAGGCTGTTGCGCACGTGGGGCCATAAGCGGCTCCACGCGTCCGACCAGTTCCCCACCGCCCAGTGTTGGGGTATCAAGACGATATGGGTGGCAAAGAGTTCCGCCGGAGTCATGAAACTCCCAAGCAATACCCAATAAAACGGGGAAAGCAGGATTGCCGTGATGATGACCGCAACCGCCGTGATCCACCAGCGTGGCAGGGCCTCGAACGCGTTCATATCCTCTATTCGCTAGGACGCACAATATCGGACCCACACCTGCATTTCTCCAGGCTCCCGGTTGCCCCAGGAATAATACGGTACGGCGGTGAGCGTCACGCGTTCAACGGCCGGCGGTTCGTCGGTGTAAAGCTGTTTTGTTTGCGCCTGCTCGCGCGACCCCGGGCCGGTAAGGACGGTTGTGCCGCCCAGTACCTCGGGCCGTTCGACCGCTTGGAATTCGGCATCCCGCGGCACCGTCACACCCTCCAGGTCAGGACCGTTGTCAGCTTGTTCGAGACAGTAAACCAGCGGCCCACGGCTAAGCGCAACCCGTCCCCGGTCCGCCTCAACTTCGGGACGGGCGAACTGGGAGCGGACCGGCATCGAAAATTGCAGCTCGACTTCGTCGCCCTCCGCCCAGGTCCGGCGGATCGGCAGGTAACCTTCGACGGGCGCCGCCGTTACTTCAGTGCCGTTAACCCGAACCTGGTGGCTTCCGCGCGACCAACCCGGCAGCCGGAACCACAGGGTAAGTTCGGTTGATTGTTTCGGTTGCACTTTGACGACGGTGCGTCCGGAATACGGGAACCCGCTCATCACGTTTAACGTGACGTTTCGCGCCTGCGCTTCGCTGGTGACGTAGTGGTGCACCGCCACTTCTCCCGCCCGCTCGGAATACAGGTAGCCGGACAGGGAACTAACCAGGCGGGCCAGGTTAGGCGGACAACACGGGCACCACCACGGCCACGGAACGCGGCGGTGCTGGCCACGGCTCATCAAGGGGTTATCGTAGAAGAACGCTTTCCCGTCGAGGCTGATGCCGGAGAGAATGTTGTTGTATAGGGCCAGCTCCATGACGTCGCCGAACTCGCTCCGAAGGCGCCCCTGGAGCAGGCGATGGCCGAACAAAAATAAACCGATCGATGCGCAGGTCTCCGCGTATGCGTTTTCGTTCGGCAGGTCAAAGTCGCGCGTGAACCCTTCATTTTCAGACGCTGAACCGATTCCGCCCGTCACGTACAGCTTTGTTGTTACCACGTCGTGCCACAGGCGTTCGCAGACGTTGAGCAGTTCCTGGTCGCCGTCCTCGAGCGCGAGATCGACCACCCCGGTGAAAAGGTACATCGCCCGTACCGCATGCCCGGCCACTTTGGTTTGTTCCCGGATCGGCACGTGGGCCTGCATGTAGGCGAACGGCGACCCCGGGTGTTCCGGCCGGAACGGACGCGTGTCGAGGCGTTGAACCGCCTCCTGCTCGAAATAATTCGGACTCCGGCCGCGTTCGTTGATGAAAAACCGGCAAAGGTCGAGGTACCGCTTGTCGCCCGTCACCCGGTATAACCGGATGAGGGCAAGTTCGGCTTCGGGATGGCCGGGGTAGCCCCGGAGCTGGCCGGGTCCGGTCCCGAATTTGCTGACGAGGAGATCGGCAAACCGGCGCGCAACGTTGAGCAAGCGATCTTTCCCGGTCGCCTCAAAATGGACCACGGCCGCCTCGATCAGGTGCCCTGCACAGTACAGCTCGTGCAAGTCACGCAGGTTCTTGAATCGATGCTGGGGGCGCCAGGTCAGGATATGCGAGTTAACGTAACCGTCGGGTAACTGCGCTTGCTCAAACAAGCCGATGATCTGGTCTACCTGCATCTCCAGCGCCGGGTCGGGCTGCTGCTCCAGCCGGCCGGCAGCAGCTTCCAGCCACTTCGCCAGATCGGAATCCCAGAAAACGCTCCCGCCCCAGTACCCGGCGGAACGCCACGTGTCTGCAAGTTCCCACCCGCGGTGGAACCTTTGGTCAAGCGTCATCGCGTCGATCTGGCCCCCGGCTTCCAGTTGGTGAAACTGGTGAGGCAACGTGGTCTGGCCGATCAGGTCCCGCCAGTGTTTCCAAAATCCGTCCTGAATGGTCACTTGTCGACGCGGCAGCGGGGCCCAGGGAGATTCCATAGCTAAATCTATTGGACCCGTGCACCGCGACAACTAAACTCACCTGTAGAAAACCCGGACGATTCCGACCCTCGATGCATTCTCCCGGCACAGCGAAACCCTCCACGCTCCAAGTCTCTACGGCCAGTCCCTTGGACGCCTGCAACGGCGGGCTCTTTGTCTCCTCCGGTTCCGGGTGGCACCCGGAAAGGAAACTGGATTCGTGGGAACTGATCCTGATGCGTTCCGGGACCCTGCATCTCTGGGAGGAGGAACAACGTTTTGAACTCGGCCCCGGCCACACCCTCGTGCTCTGGCCGCGGCGACGCCATGGTCCGCTCGCCCCGTACCAACGCGACACGTCCTTTTACTGGGTTCATTTCCACCTTCGTGCCCGGTGCCAGACCCCGGCGGCGGTGACCGTCCCGCAACGCGCCTGTTTGCCGGAATCGCTCCGGCTGGTCGAGCTGTTTCACCGGTTTCTCGATGACCAGGAACGGGGCCGCCTCGAACCCAATTACGCCAGCGTGCTGCTTAAGCTTATGCTTCTCGAGGTGGCGACACAGTCTTGCAGACAAAATGACCGTGCCCATAGCACCGCCAGCCTGGCTTCTCAGGCTCACGTCATGATCACCAGACGATTCCGTGAACCGATCACCACCTCCACGATCGCCGCTGGCCTGTGCTGCAACCCGGACTACCTTGGACGCATTTACCGCGAATCGTTCGGCCACAGCCTCACCGAAGCCATTCACCGTTGTCGCATGCAACACGCCCGAAACCTCTTGCTGCTCACCGCGCTCAACGTAAAGGAGATTTCTTCGGCGTGCGGTTTTGAAACGGCCGACTATTTCCGGCGGTTATTCCGCCGGTACCACGGCATGCAACCCGTCGAGTTTCGCGCCCTGCACCTCCGGCAGCACACCAACGCGCTTTAATGCGTAATGCGTAACGCGTAACTTATAACGTTATAACAATGCTATAGCGCTTTGCCGGTCATCCGTTATTCGTCACCCCCTACCGTATGTCCTCCTTCGGCGAAGTCCCGCGCGGCTGGTCCGCCCGAAATGTTCTCGGCACCGATCTACGGTGCTGTTGCCTAAGGCCGCGCACCGGCTACTTCCGCGATGGCTTCTGCCGCTCAGATGCAACTGATCGCGGCATGCATTTCGTCTGTGCGGAAATGACTCGGGAATTTCTGGAGTTCAGCCGGATCCAGGGCAACGACCTGATCACGCCAGTCCCGGAATTCGATTTTCCGGGCCTGAAACCGGGGGACCGCTGGTGCCTTTGCGTTACCCGTTGGACCGATGCACTTCAAGCCGGCGTGGCGCCCCCGGTTATCCTGGAAGCGACGCACGCTTCTGCCCTGGAATTCGTCGGCCTTGATGAACTCAAAGCGCACGCCAAAAAACTTTCTTAGCGCGCCCTGGCCCTGCAGCACCGGTTCTACCGGTTCGTTCCAAGCCAGCCCGCGGCGCACTCAGAACCGCAGGATGCTCATCCCGGGAGAATCGACATCCGCAAAAACGCGTAAAAGAGCACGCACGCCAGTCCGCATGACCCCAGGGTGGCGACAACGTCAAACTTCAAACGTGCGATCCAGGCCACCAGCCCTGCATTGGCCATCACCGGCCGGACAACCCGTTCTTCAAGGTAAACCGTTTCCCAGAGTGCCACGATTGGCAGCGCCGCCATGACCAGGCATTCAAACCCACCCTGAAGGTTACGGTGAACAACGCACAACACAAACAAAGCCAGAAACCCGTTCGAGACGCACATCAGCCCGCACTGGAGCACACTGATCAGCGCCCGCCAGTTTACCCTTACTCCCTTACGGCGATTGCGTGAACGGCTGCCGGTAAACGCCCCCAGGCGTGATGGAACAAATAACCACGGCAACGGAAGCAGCAGCGCGATCAAGACCAGGAGAATCACCTGCGCAAGCGGCTGAAGGTAACGCCCGGAAAGCGGGGAATGGTCGAGAGCCAACCCTAAAGCCACAATCGGTGAAAACGTCCAGAGTAACAGGTCGGCATGCCGTTCGATTTTTGCTTCCAACAGGCCGACTATACGGGTAAGTTCACGTCTGACATTGAGCAGCCACGGTTCCATGTTCATTTGAACACATTCCTTAATCGTAGAGCCTCGTGGCGCCAAGCTTTTTTTTGCGCGACCCCTCCCGGATTACGATTTGGTCATTTGGCGCCAATGCACTCGCGGTTCTCTTTCGGGTGCTTTCTGATCTGCTATTTCGGCGGTTTCAGCCCGTCCTTCAGTCATTTTTCTAAGCCAAACGCGTTCTCAAGCTGATTGCACCGGTTTTTGGTCCGCTCTGCGGTACCGGCACTCTCCGGGTCGCCGTCGCCGTTGCCCGGACGGGGCGACTGATCGTAACCCCTCCCTTCAACCCTTGCGGCGAATACGGTCCGCCCGCTCTAGAAACCGACAGACCTGCCTCAAGACCGCCTCAGGGACAGGTCCGTGTCAGCGCCGATCTGAAATTCCGGTAAACCTACCGGTTTGAAAATCGGATACTGGGGTTGGGGACAGGTCCGTCATGCGTCAGGGACAGGTCTGGTGTCACGGTGCCAGGGACGGGTCCCGATGTTAGTGGAGGCCGGCGTTAAGCTTCGGGGACAGGTCCCAATGGCGCTAAGTTAAGGGCGCTTTGTGACGGCTACGGCGTTGGCTTCGGGGACAGGTCCCGGTGTTGGGGACTGTTGGGGACAGGTCCGGAGGGCGTTCTGTGAGGCGGCGATCGCTTGGCCTGCGACGGTTCGGCGATCGCTTGGCCCGAAAGCTCTGACAGGGTGAAATTGCGTTACCGGCAGGAAGAACATCGGTCTGCAAGCTTTTACTAAAGGCAGGGCACAAACAGGAGGCGCCTTCCATTCAACGACAGGCCCATTTCCCGGAGTCCAGAATAGGCCTCCCCCAGGCGCGACGAACACCATCGAGGAGATGCCGCCGAGCAGCGGTGATCAGACGGAACTAAGCTGGCGGAAAGCTATGCGTTAGCAAGATACCTTTCCTTCGCTTCTCGGAAGGTCCGAATAAGTTTCTCGTAACCAAAAAAGGATATTGAAACAACATGAATTGTTGTTATATATTTTTGTTGTCCCCATGCGTCTCCCGCGACTCAAAGGCACCGCCAACCCCAGCTTTTACCATTGCATATCGCGCGTTACCAATGGGCAGCGGATCTTCCAGACGGTCGGCCCAGGGTCGGAGGAAGCCGAGCACTTTGTGCGACTGATGCACCGACTGGCCGCCTTTAGCTGCATCTCCATCGCGACCTACGCGCTCATGTCAAACCATTTCCACCTTCTATGCGAGGTTCCCCAGCCCCGCCGGCTGTCCGACCCCGAGTTGCTGGACCGCGTTGAAGGTCTTTACGGCAAGGCGCGCCGGCAAGCCCTCCAGCGCGTACTTCAGGGGGAGACCCCCGGCGGCGAGCTAGCCGCCCAAGAGTTGCGCGAAACCTTACAGGCGCGGATGTTCAACCTCTCCAGCTTCCTCAAGGACCTTAAGGGTTGCTTTGCCCAATGGTTTAACCGTCGGCAGAAGCGTTTCGGCCCGCTATGGGCCGAGCGCTTCAAGAGCCTGTTGGTCCAGGACGGCACGGCCTTGCAAGCTGTGGCCCTCTACATTGACCTTAATCCGGTGCGCGCGGGGTTCTGCACCGACCCGAAGGACTACCGTTATTGCGGGTACGGAGAGGCGGTAAGCTCGGGCCAGGGTTCATTGCGTGCCGGATTGAGCCGCGCTTTGGGTTTCGAACCGGAAAAGGCCAGTTGGGCCGAAGTGGGCGCAGAGTACCGGCAACGGCTGTTCCGGACCGGTGTGGTAGCTTCGAAGCCTGAGCAGGCCGTCATCAGCCTTGAGCAGGCCCAGCGGGTGGTTGAGGAGCAGAAAGGGGAGCTGCCGCTTGGTGAACGTTTGCGGTGTAGGCTGCGGTTTTTGACTTATGGGGTAGCGCTAGGTAGCCGAAGCTTTGTGGAGGCGCAACTGAGCCGCTGGCGCCAGCCGCGCAGAGGATCAAATGCCGCCCAAAACCTAAGTTCCACACTGGGATCGGAATCCGAGCAAAGTGGAGCGGAGTGGTTTGTGTGTTGGCGGGGTCGCGCAGTGCCGCTGAAGGCAGCGCCCAGCTAAAGGAAAAACGGAGCAGATTCCCATACGTCATGGTCCGAAAGATAACGCTTTCGGAAAGTATTTCGAAATACGGGTAGATTCGTCTCGCTAGGGCGTGTTCACAATTAAGTTGAAGTGTGGGCTTACGTCTATGATCTTACCGGCATGGATAACTGGGTCATGGCGCCGGCCGACCCCGGCCGGCTTTACTGGTTTAGCGACGAGCAGTGGCGCCAGATCGAAGCGGTGTTCCCCCGGCCCCACGGCAAAAAAGGCTTTGCCCAAGCCGTGCCCAATCGCCAGGCCTGCGAAGCCGTGCTCTTCCGCGCCCGCACGGGTTGCCCCTGGCGCGATCTGCCGGCCGTCTACGGCCCGTGGCACACCATCTACATGCGTTGGCGCCGCTCTTGTGGAGGCCGGCGTGCCCGAGCGCGCCGCCCAGGCC
>JAFBAP010000031.1 GCA_019247695.1 Verrucomicrobiota bacterium
CGTCGTCTCTTTGGCGCCACCGGAATCGCCTCGTGACGAAATCCGGTAGAACACACGGTCACACCACGGGCACAGCGAAAAGGCGGGCACGGCGCAAGAGTTCACACGGCGAACACGGCGAACACGGCGGGA
Source organism: Verrucomicrobiota bacterium (assembly GCA_019247695.1). Lineage (NCBI taxonomy): Bacteria > Pseudomonadati > Verrucomicrobiota > Verrucomicrobiota bacterium. The sequence continues at coordinate 133 of JAFBAP010000031.1, forward strand.
AGAGGAATTACAAGCTTGACAGGGGCAGCGTTCTACCACGATTGCCCCGACACCCGACACCCGACACCCGACACCCGACACCCGACACCCGACACCCGACACCCGACACCCGACACCCGACACCCGTTACTCGCTACCCGCCACCCTCTTCATTTATGGCATTCTCCCTCAGGCCGGCTGGCTGACTGCGTCTTCGAGTTCACGCGGTTTGGAGGCGGCCTTGATCACGATTGGTTTGGCCTCAAGGTCCGGCCGCTTGCGCCGGGCGATCTGGTCGAGAAAATAGGCCTGCGCGTCAAACCGTTCCCCATGCGGATCGACAATGCGTTCATAGGTGAGACCTTTGCCTTGCTGCCGGGCCTTCACGTTATCCCGCCAATAGACCTCCAGGATGTGCTCGAGCTGTTCCTTAAGCGCCGGTTCGTCAACCGGGAAACACGTCTCGACGCGTCTGAAGAAGTTCCGCGGCATCCAATCGGCGCTCGCCAGATAGGTCTCGGACTGACCCCCGTTTTCGAAGCGGAACACCCGGCTGTGCTCCAGGAACCGGCCCACGATGCTGCGCACCGTAATCCGTTCGCTTACTCCCGGGAGGCGGCTTCGCAGGCCGCACATGCCGCGGACCAGCAGCCTGATGTTCACTCCTGCCTGCGAAGCAGCGTATAACGCCTGGATCACGTCCGGATCCACCAGGGCATTAAATTTTGCATAGATGCCCGCCGGTCTGCCGGCTTTGGCGTGTTCAGCTTCGCGTTCGATCATCGCGATCACAAAATCATGAAGGGCGTTGGGAGCGGCCTTGATCTTGGTGAGCTCCGGAAACACTGAGACGCCCGTCAGCCAGTTGAACAATTCCGCGCAGTCATTGGTCAGGACGGGGTCGCACGTCAGCACGCCGAGGTCAGTGTAGAGGTTGGCCGTCGATGGATGGTAATTGCCGGTACCAAGGTGGAGGTAGCGCCGGATACCGTCTTCTTCCTTGCGTACCACCAGCGCCAGCTTCGCATGCGTTTTCAGGCCGACGATGCCGAACACGACGTGGACCCCGGCTTCCTGGAGCGTGCGTGCCCATTTGATGTTGGCCGCCTCATCAAACCGGGCCTTGAGTTCGATGACGACGGTAACCTGCTTACCGCTCTGCGCCGCCTCCGCCAGGGCGGTTACGATCGGCGAATCACCACTGGTCCGGTAAAGGGTTTGCTTGATGGCGAGTACGTTCGCGTCCTCGGCGGCCTGCTCGACGAAATCAAGAACGTTGTAAAAACTATCGAACGGGTGATGCAACAAAATCGAGTGCCGGCGGATTTGGGCGAAAATATCTTCGTGGTCGCCGGTTCCGGTGACGATCCGAGGCACAAACGGCTTATACTTAAGTTCAGGCCGGTCGACCGTGCTGATGATGGGCATTAGCCGCAGGAAATTGATCGGACCATCGGCCTTATAGAGGTCAGCGTTAGCCAGGCCGAAGGTTTGCAGCAACTGGCCGGCGATATGCTCGGGACAATCGCTTTGAACTTCCAGGCGGACCGCATCGCCGCGGCTGCGCTTGCGCAACTCGGTCTCGATCGCCTTCAGGAGGTTGGCGACTTCTTCCTCATCCAGGTACAGATCGCTGTTGCGCGTCACCCGGAACGGGTAAGCGCCTCGCACGGTGACGCCGTGGAAAAGCGAGTGCACGTGGGCCTGGATGAGGTTGCCGATAAAGATGTAACGATAGATGCCGCTCTCTCCGGCGCGGTACGGAAGCAGCCGTGGCAGGATGCGCGGGACCTGGACCACGGCGAGATTGGTACTAAGCTCCTTGCCCTCCAGTTCGACGGCAACGTTCAGGCTTTTGTTGAGCAACTGCGGGAATGGGTGCACCGGATCGACTGCCAACGGCGTCAGCACCGGGTAAACCGACGTTTGGAAGTAGCGGGTGTAATACTGTTTTTCTTCGCTGGTCAGTTCGTCCCAATGCAGAAATAAGACGTTTTGGTTTTCCAGCGCCGGCGCCAGATCCTCGTTCCAGAGCCGGTATTGGTCCGCAACCATTTTTCGAACCCGCCGCGCGATGGCGCTGAGCACCTCGCTGGGGCCCATGCAGTCCGGTCCGGTCTGGCTGACGTTGCTCAGCTGTTGTTGCCGGATCCCGGCAACCCGGATTTCGAAGAATTCGTCCAGGTTGGAGCTGACGATGCAAAGGAACTTCAAGCGCTCCAGGAGAGGGTTCGAGGTGTCCTGGGCTTCCTCAAGCACGCGTTGGTTGAACTCAAGCCAGCTCAGGTCGCGGTTGACGAAACGCTGAGGGTCACACACGGAAGGAGCGGGGTCCTGCGGGCTGGTTTTCTTTTTCGAGTGGTGAAGTTTGCGTCGTTGCGGTGACATGATGCTTCGATATCCTCCAGCGGGGTCCCGTAATGACCATGCCCTCGCTGCAGGTTCAGCACAACATATACCCCTTGCCGGCGAGTCTGCAGCCGTAATCGGTTTCCGTAAGCGAAAACGCCCGGGAAAATCATTCCCGGGCGTTCGCTAAAATGCACGCTGTCCGCCGCAGTCCTCAGCGACGTGGCTGGTGATGCTGCCGAGGCCGCGTCAGTCGCGCCGTCCGCCGCCGATAAGCGGCAGCAGGTAATACATCAGGTAAGCAAGCGACGTGATAAACGCGGCCACGTAGGTCAAGGCCGCCGCATCGAGCACACGGCTGACCGCCGCCGCTTCCCCGCTCCCGCGGATGAACCCCATGTCGCGCAGCACCCGCTTGGCGCGGGCCGACGCGTCGAACTCCACCGGCAGGGTGATCAGGTTGAACAGCATGATCACTCCCCACCCGAGACAGAGGATCAGAAGCATCGGCCGGATCAGACCCGTCAGGTACCCGAGGATCGGCAGAATCATCACCGCGTTGCTGGCGAAACCGACCGTGCTGACCGAAGCCATGCGCCAATTTAACGGCGCGTAAGCCGCCTGGTGCTGCAAAGCGTGGCCGCACTCGTGCGCCGCGACGCCGACCGCCGCGGCGGAGGCCCCGCGAAAATTCTGACTCGAGAGCACCAGCCGCCGGTTGATGGGGTCGTAATGATCGCCCATGGGCTGGTTGCCTTCATAAATTTGAACGTTGGAAATACCGGCCGCCGCCAGGATGCGGTAAGCGACTTCCGCCCCCGTCAGACCGGAGGAAGCGGGCACCTGGCTGTATTTGGCGTATGCAGCCCGCACCCTCCAGGTCGCCCACAAGGAGATGGCGAGCGTCCCGAAGAAGATGAGATAGCTAAGACCTATCATTTGACGGGATTATAGCCCAGACGGGCAACAAGATCAAAGGGGGTGCCCGATCAGAATTGAGTATCATATTTGATAAACGGCTCGGCGGGCGCCGGGGTTCAACGCCTCGCAGGCCGCGAAGGGTCTCCCCCCGGCACGGGTCCCGGCCCCGGCGGCCCGGGGGAATGCGGCTCGGAATCGTCCGGAGCAGGCCCGCCGAGCGCCGCGGCCGGGACGCCCCTGAAAATTCACTTTCGCCTGGGCGACGCGGGCGTTAACAATGTCGGCATGGTCGGTCTGTTTGCCCAGTACGAGGAAGGTCCGTTTTTTGACGAGATGTTTGCTCCGGGGGGCCGCGTTCGCAGTCATTACCAGCGTCTCTACAACCGTTTTACCGAAATGAGCGCCGAAGACGTCACGCGCAAACACCTGGTCGCGGAGCGGGCGTTCATGACGCAGGGCGTTACGTTCACGGTCTACAACAACGAGCAGGGGACGGAGCGAATCTTCCCTTTCGACCTGATTCCGAGAATCATTCCGGCTGCCGAATGGGACTTGATCGAGCGCGGCCTGACCCAAAGGATCACGGCGCTCAACTTGTTTCTGCGCGACATCTATCACGAGCAGAAAATCATTGCCGACAAGGTGATCCCGGAGGGAATCATACGGAGCGCGGTCCATTTCCGGCCGGAGATGGTGGGGCTTTCGGTTCCGAAAGACGCCTATATCCACATTTGCGGAACGGACCTCATCCGTGATGACCAGGGCCGCTACATGGTGCTGGAGGACAACGGGCGCTGTCCGTCCGGCGTTTCTTACCTTTTACAAAACCGGCAGGCGATGAAGCGGGTGTTCCCGAACCTTTTTGCCCGGTACCTGGTCCGCCCCGTCGATGCTTACGGCTCGGACCTGCTCAACCTTCTTCGCCACGTGGCCCCGGCCGGGACGGACGATCCGACGGTCGTGCTGCTCACGCCGGGAATTTACAATTCCGCTTACTTTGAACATTCATTTCTGGCCCGCAGCATGGGGATCGAGATCGTGGTCGGCGCCGACCTGCTCGTCCGGGACGACCGGGTCTGGATGAAAACGACTTCCGGCCTGAAGAAAGTGGACGTGATCTATCGACGGATCGATGACGACTTCCTGGATCCTAAGGTGTTCCGCAAGGAGTCCGTTCTGGGGGTGCCGGGGATCGTCGAGGCCTACCGCAAAGGCAATGTCAGCCTGGCGAACGCGATCGGCACGGGCGTGGCGGACGACAAGGTGGTGTACTATTTCGTGCCGGCCATGATCCGGTACTACCTGGACCAGGATCCGATTCTGCCTAACGTCGAGACCTACCTTTCGTACTTTGACCAAGATCGGGCTTACATCCTCGAACACCTTGACCGGTTAGTCGTCAAGTCGGCTAACGAGAGCGGCGGGTACGGGATGCTGATGGGACCGCAGGCATCGGCCGAAGAGCGGGAGCGTTTTGCGCAGGCGATCCGGCAGAACCCGCGTAACTACGTCGCCCAGCCCATGGTGAGCCTGTCGCGGGTACCCGCCGTGTGTGAAGGCCGGGTGGAAGGCCGCCACATCGACCTGCGGCCATTCATCCTGTACGGGGACAAAATCAGCATCGTCCCGGGCGGGCTTACCCGCGTTGCCCTCAGGAAAGGATCCCTGGTGGTGAATTCCTCACAGGGTGGAGGCAGCAAAGATACCTGGGTGCTCCACGAATAGGCACAACGCCGCGCCGGACTCCCTAACCCGGCTGACTGATTAACTGACTGACTGACCGACTGACTGTTTTTTTCCGAAACCCACTGACAAACCATGCTTTGCCGAGTAGCCGACGCACTTTACTGGCTCAGCCGCTATGTCGAACGAGCCGAAAACAATGCGCGCATGCTGGACGTCAACCTCCAACTCATGCCTGACGCGCAGATGGTCAACAACGTAAACGTCGATCAGCTTTGGGAATCGATCATTTATTCTCTGGAAGATACGAAGCTGTTCCAGGGGCTCTACGCCGGGATCACCGGGGATGCGGTGGTGGATTTTGTCATTTTCGAGCGACGCAATCCCAACTCGATTTATTCGTGTTTTACGCACGCCCGTGAGAATGCCCGCACCGTGCGCGAGCAGATTTCGACCGAGATGTGGGAACAACTGAACCGGATGTTTCTCCGCTTCCGTTCGGGAGATGCAGAACGGCTCTTTCGTTCCAGCAGCTTCGAATTTTTCACGTGGGTGGTCGAAGGCTGCCAACTGTTTAACGGCACGACCGATGCCACGATGTCGCACGACGAAGGCTGGGACTTCATTCAGGCGGGCAAATTCCTGGAGCGGGCCGACCGCACTTCACGCATTCTGGACATCAAGTACCACATCCTGTTGCCGAGCGGGGAACGGGTGGGCGGAAACGTAGATATGACCCAGTGGATGGCGGTCCTGAAATCGTGCAGCGCGCTGGAACCGTACCGCAGGCATTACCGCGATCTCATCGCGCCGTGGAAAGTGGCGGAATTCCTCATCAAGGACCAGAACTTCCCGCGCTCGATCCGGTTCTGCGCTGACCGTCTTGACCAGTCAATGCACGAAATCACCGGCATTGATCGCGCAGATCACCTTTACAAGGTCGAAGCGGAACGGCTCTCGGGTAAACTGCTGGCCGACCTGTCGTTCATCAGCATAGGCGACATCCTGCGTACCGGGCTGCACGAATACCTTGACACCGTCCAGTTGCGGCTCAGCGAGATCAACAATGGGATCCACAAGGCCTTTTGCGAATGGCTGGAAACGCCGGCGGCGTAAAGGAATGCCACAAATGAGGAGTGGCGGGTAACGGGTAACGGGTAACGGGTAACGAGTGTCGGGTGTCGGGTCACAGGGCGGGCGCGGCGGGGTTGGCGGGCACAACGACTGAGTTCACACGGCGACCACGGCGAGCCACGGCGACCACGGCGGAAAGAGGAAAGGGTTCGGAGTTCGCAGCGGCAGCATGGGGGATGCGAGTGCCAACCTTAGAGTTGCCGCCCGGTCCTCCTAATCTGTGTCAATCTGTGTAATCTGTGGATGTTTTCTCTTTTCTGCGTTCTCTGCGTGTTCTGCGGATGATTCTACCTTACCGCCGTGACCCGACGCCCGACACTCGACACCCGACACCCGCCACTCCTCCTCATTTGTGGCATTGTTCTTACCAGAACCACCAGTGCCGCTTAGGTTCGGTCCGGCGATGGGCGATCCGGGGTGGTTTGGGGCTCGGGCTGGGGCTGGGGCGGTGACGGCGCAAAGCGGCGGTTGGCGCCCGCTCGGCCGGACTTGATGGAGGCGTGGGTGCGTCGACCAAATGCTCGTCCGAGTGGGTGTTTTCCACGGCCGGCACCGCCCAGACCCAGATTTCCCCGGTATCACCCACGGCGGCAAGGTACCTGCCGTCCGGCGAGAAACGCACGGACCAGACCGGGCGACTGCTGTCCAGCAACGGGATCCGGTAGTCCATCTTAGGGTAAGGCACGAGGTTGACGTCGCCGTCCTCACCGCACGTGCACAACCAGTTCTGGTCAGGCGACCACGCCACGCGGCGCGCGCCGGAAACGCCCGATCCATGAACCTGGACCGAAGTGAGTTTGCGCCCTGAATCGGCCTGCCACACCAGGAGACGGCCGTCCTGGTGGGTGGTGGCGATCAGGCGCCCGTCCGGAGAGTAAACCGCTCCATTTACCTCATCCTGGCCATACCCGAACGGGGCCTTGTACCCGGACGGTATGTCTTTCTCTCGCCAGCGGATCTGGGATTGGGATACGTCAATGGCAGCCAGGTTAGAGCCGTCCTGCCCGGTTGAAACCGCGACGAAACCGCCCTTGGGAGACCAATCGAGGGCCAGCCCATTTCCGTCCAACTGAATTGAGGCCAACTGGGTACCGGCACGATCCCACAGCTTTACGAGGCCCGACTCGTCGACCGCCGCGAGAACGCTGCCCATCCGGGGTTCCCACGCGAGGTCCAGGACCCACGCGCCCTGGTTGAGGCGCCGCACGATTTTGCCGTCGGCCCACAATCGGATCACGCCGTCCCTGCCTCCGGAGGCGAGCGTACGGCCGTCGGGCGACCAGGCCAGGCCGGAAACCTCACCCTGGTCGGCATGCAACTGCGCCTGTTCGAAGAAATCGGGACAGCGGTAGAGCCAGATGGTGTTACGGCCGCCGGCAGCCAGCGTACCTCCGTCCGGAGCCCAGGCGATGCTGTACAAAGCCACATCGAGTTTGCGCGTCCAGACTGGAACAATCGGTTCCTGGTGTTCAGGAAGGAGCGAGTCGTCCTCGCCACAAAAACCGGGCTCGCAACCGGCACAAAACAACAAAAACCCTACCCAGCAACGAAGCAGTTTACCTGGCGGGGTCATCATCGAGTAAAATTATCGTAAAAGGGCTTCCAGGTTGCAACCTGACTGCACGTCCCGCGGGCTGGCGGTTCTCTGCGGGGCACACTCAGAGTCGGCCCTGATTTTCGCGCTGCATCCCGGCGTTTGAAGGGCGTTCAAACCGGTAAACACGGCCCTTGCGATGCGAGTCAGACCCAGGGGTTTCGGGTAAATCCTCCGCGAGCGGCCTCACCTGCCTTCTAGATTTCGTACTCGGCGGCGTCCAGGCGAAGCCGAGGCAAGAGGACATCGAGCAGACGTTCAACGCAGGCCTCGGCGGATAGTTCTTCCGTGGGCAACACCAGGTCCGGTCGTAGCGGCGCCTCGTAAGGAGCGTCAATGCCGGTAAAACCTTTGATTTCCCCGGCCCGAGCCTTGCGGTAAAGGTGTTTCGGGTCCCGCTCTTCGCACGCGGCGAGCGAGGCGGCGACGTATACTTCCATAAACCGGATTTTGCCGGCTTCGACGATCTGGCGGGCCCGCCGCCGGTCTTCGCGGTAGGGAGAAATGAACGAGGTGATCACCACCATCCCGGCTTCGGCCATCAGCTTGGCAACTTCCGCCACCCGCCGGATGTTTTCGACGCGGTCTTCGGGGGAAAAACCGAGGTCGGAATTCAGACCGTGCCGCACATTGTCCCCGTCGAGCACGTAAACCTGCATCAAGCGATCGAACAACTCGCGTTCCAGGGAGCGGGCCAGCGTCGACTTACCCGAACCGGAGAGCCCGGTCAGCCAGACCACCAGCGGCACGTGGCCGTTTCGCTCCCGGCGTGACCGGGGCGTGGTGGACGCTTCCGACCAATAAATATTTTCACTGCGCACGGCGGCCCGGTTAACGTACCGGCCGCCAAAAACGATTCCGCCACCCGCGACATCCTTGTCATCGACCAGCACAAACCGGCCGGTCACGGGATTGACGTCGTAGTTGTCCATGGCCACCACGCCGCGGGTTTGCAGGGTAAGCTCAGCCACTTCGTTCCTGGCCACCGCACGGCGGATGCTCGAGGATGCATCCAGGGTGCTGGCATCGATGACGCGGTCGATGGAGGCTACCGAGCACTCCGCTTCCTGCGTCAGCAGCTTGAGGCGGTACGTCCGTCCAAGCGCAAGGGGCCGTTGTCCCATCCAGAAAACGCGGGCCCGGAACCGATTGGTCTCGATGAGGGGGGCATGCTCGTGCACCGCCACCTGGCCTCGTTCGACGAAAATCTGCTCGGTCAGGGTGATACCGATCGATTCACCGGCCACTGCCGACGCTTGCGGAGGCGCGTTCCAACGTTCGATGGTGGCGACGGATGACTCCTTGTCCTGCGGGGCGAAGAACAACCGGTCGCCCACGGAAACCGCGCCGGACTCGACGCGCCCGGCAATGATCCGGCGCTCGTCAAAACGATAGACATCCTGGACGACAAAGCGCAGCGGTTTGTCGGCGGGAACGGCGGCAGGCTCGAGGCGATCCAAGGCTTGCAGGAGCGTGCTGCCCCGGTACCAGGGCATCTGCTCCGGCGCCGGCTGCACCAGATTCAAGCCGTCCCGAGCGGCAATGGGCACGAAGGTCAACGGATAAACCCCGAGCTTTTCCAGGAATGCACGGTATTGAGCCTCGATTTCGCGGAACACAGCGTCGGAGTAGCCGACCAGGTCCATCTTGTTGACCAGCACAATTACCTGGCCAACGCCGAGCATGCTGAGCAGATAGGCGTGCCGGCGGCTTTGCTCCTGGACTCCCTCGTTGGCGGCAATCAGCAGCACCGCGGCGTCAGCCGTCGCCGCGCCCGTCACCATGTTTTTGAGGAATTCCTTATGTCCCGGCGCATCGATGATCACGTAGGGACGGGTCTCGGAATGGAACCAGATCTGGGATACGTCGATGGTGATGTTTTGGTCGCGCTCAGCCTGCAATGCATCCATCAGGAATGCCCATTCGAACGGCATGCCGCGGCGGCTGCAAACCGCCTGGATCTGTTCGAATTTACCCTCGGGCAGCGATTGCGTCTCATAGAGCAGGCGGCCGACTAGCGTCGACTTGCCGTGGTCTACGTGCCCCACGATGACCACACGCAAAGCGCGACGGTCGTTCGCAGGTGCAGGCTGGTCAAGGATACGGGGTTGGCTGGGTAACGAAACGGCACTCAAGGCGTTCTTTTCGGATCGGGTGAAAATCGGGAAGGTGGCACCGGCACCGGCGAAAATCGTTCCAGGCCGGTCGTCGGGCTCGACAAGAGGCAAGGCGGGATGGATTACATGTAACCGCTGGCCCGCAGGCGCTCAAAGGCGTCCTCCGACTCCTGGTCCTGGGCGCGCGTGCTGCGCTCGGACGTTCTGGTCGTTTGCAACTCGGCAATGATTTCGCGAACCGACCGCGCCGTTGACGGAACGGGTCTCGTGCACGGCGCGCAGCCGAGGCTGCGGTAGCGCATCCCGTTGCGAGCCAGGTACAGGTCGACGATGGGAATGCCCTCACGATCGATGTATTCCCAAACGTTCAACTCCGTCCAGTGCAACAGCGGGTGCACCCGGATGTGGGTGCCGGGTTCGTAATCGGTCTTAAACTGATCCCAGAGCTCCGGCGGCTGCTCTTTGAAGTCCCATTCAAAGTTGCGGTTGCGGGGTGAGAAATAGCGTTCTTTGGCGCGAGTGCCTTCCTCATCGCGACGGATGCCGACGATAACGGCATCGTATCCTTTTTCCTCGATGATGGCCTGGAGCGCGTCTTTCTTAAGCGCCCCGCAGCACTCCACGCGGGTCAACCGCCCATTCGGGAAGGTGCGCCCTTCGGCCAGCACCGCGCGATTCTGCCCGACGACCAGGTCGAGGCCCCACTCAGCGGCCAAACGGTCACGAAACTCAATCATCTCGCGCAGCTTGTAGCCGGTATCGACGTGAACGCACGGAACCGGGGTATGCCCGAAAAACGCTTTTCGAAGCAGCCAAAGCAGCACGGAAGAGTCTTTCCCGATGCTCCAGAGCAAGCCGAGATTGCCGAATTTCTGATACGCCTCGCGAATGATGTAAACGCTTTGGTTCTCGAGGGCGTCCAGGTGCGAATAGCGCTGACGATTAGACATGTGTTCCCATGAAGGTGTGCAGCCCGCATTCAGTCTTTTGGAAACCGGTCCAGCGGCCGGCGCGTTCGTCCTCTTGCGCCCCGACGGGCCGAGTGCACGGCCGGCACCCGATGCTGCGGAACCCCTGCTCGACGAGCGGGTTATAGGGGATCTGGTGTTCGTGCACGTAATCCCAGACCTGCTCAGCGGACCAACCGGCGAGCGGATTGACTTTTAACACGAACTTGTCCCGGAGCGGGTCAAAACAGTAAAGCTCAAACCGGTCGATGCCGCGCCTGGTCCCGCTTTGGTCGCGGCGCAACCCGGTGATCCATGCATCAAGCGCAGCCAACCGCTTCTGGAGCGGCATCACCTTGCGAAGGGTACAACACGTGTCGGGCTGGCGCGTCCACAACTCCGGGCCGAAGTCGTTGGCTTGCTGCTCCAGAGAGAGCTCCGGGCGTAGAACCTCGATCTGGATTCCGAAAAACTTTTCGACCTCCTGCCGGAGCGCGACCGTCTCAGGGAAGAGCAGGCCGGTATCAATGGTAAAACACGGCAGATGGATCCCGGCCGAAACGGCCTGGTGCAGCAAGACCAGGCCTGCAGCCTGGAAGCTGGTACCGATGGCGGCCCGGTCACCGAAACGCGAGTAGGCCCATCGCAGCAGATCCACCGGGGCGGCCTCCTCAAAGCCGGCATTCAAACGGCGGACGTCATCGACATCAGGGACGAGCTCAGCGGGCATTAGCCAATTCTCTATATGAAGATAGAGAATTCGCAACCCCTTTATCGGACTTTGTGCAAAGGTGCCGCCCCGCAACGGCCAGCCACACTCAGGGAGCCGGCCTTGCGGAGCGAAAATCTGCAGGACGGAGCCGCAGCTTTACAGCAGCGTTTTGGCCACCTCGAGGACGTGCTCGGGAGTGATGCCCAACTCCTTCATCACGGTACCGCCCGGCGCGCTTAAACCGAACCGGTCAATCCCGATCACCTTGCCTTCCAGGCCGACGTATTTGTACCAGATGTCCGTTACGCCGGCTTCGATCGCGACCCGTTTGCGGCAGCCGGGCGGCAGCACCTCGTTTCGGTACGCCTCGTCCTGGCGATTGAAGCGTTCGAAAGACGGCAGCGAAACGACCCGAACGCCCTCGCCCAATTGCTTGGCGGCGTTCAGCGCGTGTTGAACTTCGCTTCCCGTGGCGAGCAGAATCAGCTTGAGTTCACCTTGTTCCTTACGGATCACGTAAGCGCCGCGCAGGGTTCCTTGCCGGCGTTCATCCGGAGACGCTTCGGACAGGTTCGGCAAGGCTTGCCGCGAAAGCGCGAGCAGGGTCGGCCCATCGATCCGTTGGACGGCGGCGACGAAAGCTCCGGCCGTTTCTTCCGCGTCGGCCGGGCGGATCACGTCCAGGTGCGGGATCAGCCGCAGCCCGCTCACTGTTTCGACCGGTTCGTGGGTGGGGCCGTCCTCGCCGACGCCGACGGAATCGTGAGTGAAGATGTAAATGATCGGGCTTCCCGTAAGGGCGGCAAGGCGGATCGACGCACGACAGTAATCGGCAAAGACCAGGAAGGTGGCTCCTGAGGCCCGAAAGATGCCGTGATAGCCGATCCCGTTAAGGACCGCGCACATCCCGTGTTCGCGGATGCCGAAATGGATGTTACGGCCTGAGCGGTCCTTGGCGGAGAAATCCCCTCCGTCCTTGATATAGTTCAGGGTCGAGCCGTGGAGATCGGCGCTGCCGCTGATCAAAACGGGCAGGGCCTTCGCGATCGGTTGAAGCACGTCGCTGCCGGCTTTGCGCGTGGCGACCTTATCTTCCGGTTTACTGACGGGAATCTGGCTCAGCAGGTCGGCCGGGATCTCGCGAGTTACCCCCTGGTGAAGGATTTTAGCCAGTTCCGGGTTTGCCTTTTTCCAGGCCGCAAACCTCTCCTGCCAATCGTCGTAGGCCCGCTTGAGTTCGGCTTTCCGGCGCTGAAAATACTCCCGGACCTCGTTTGAGACGTAGAACTTTTCGTCAGGCAATCCCAGGGCCTTGCGGGCGGCATTGACAAACTTAACGCCGGCTTCGCCGTGGGCTTTATTCGTGCCGGCGACTTCGGGGATCCCCTTCCCGATAACGGTTTTCGCGACGATAAACTGGGCTCGCCCGGAGGTGGAACTGCGCGCCCGCTCAAACACGGTGAGGAACTCCTCCATGTTGTTGCCGTCGGCGTGGTGCACCTCGAACCCGTAAGCCTCAAAGCGTTTGGCCGTATCCTCGCTCTGGCTGACGGCCGCCATGGCGTCGAGGGTTACGTCGTTGGAATCGTAAATGAGGATCAGGTTGTCCAGGCGGAGATGAGCGCCCAGGGAAGCCGCTTCCGCCGCGACCCCTTCCTGCAGGCACCCGTCACCGGCCAGGCAGACGATTTTGTGATCGAAGATGGTCTGATCCGGCCGGTTAAACCGGGCTTCCGTCATCTTGGCCGCGATGGCCATGCCGACCGCGTTGCCGACGCCCTGCCCGAGCGGACCGGTGGTGCACTCGACCCCGGGGGTTTCGTGAACCTCAGGGTGGCCCGGCGTCTTGCTGTGGAGCTGGCGAAAATTCTTGATTTCCTCCAGGGACAGATCGTAACCGCTCAGGTGGAGCCAGGAATACAAAAACATACTGCCGTGGCCGGCAGACAACACGAAGCGATCGCGATTGAGCCAAACCGGATCGTCAGGATAAAACCTCAAGGCGTGTCCAAACAAGACAGCACCCATTTCCGCCGCTCCCAAAGGCAGGCCAAGGTGACCTGAACTCGCGGCCTGCACCGCATCCATCGCTAATCCCCTTGCCTCCAATGCGGCCTTTGACAGTATTTGTGTATCAAGCGCCATAGGATTTGCCTCACCGATAAGCCTGCCAACCGCCCTCGCGCAATCGGCATCTCACCCCGCTTTCGCCCTCAGTGCAGAAATTTTGGCTCCCGCTTGAACTTGCATTTGCAGACCGGCCCTTTTTTCTTTTGGCATGACCGCAACCCGCCTTCGCCTCGGCTTACCGTCCGGCAGCCTTCATGACGCGACGATCGACTTGTTTGCGAAAGCCGGCTACCGGATTACCGGGACGAGGCGTTCGTACAAGCCGGCCATCGACGACCCTGAGCTGGAAGTCCGGCTGTTACGCGCGCAGGAGATCAGCCGCTACGTGGAGGCCGGCTTTCTGGACGGCGGCATTACCGGAAAAGACTGGATCGAGGAGAACGATTCGGACGTCGAGGTCCTGGCGCGGCTCGAGTATAGTAAGGCGACGTCGAGCCCCACGCGTTGGGTGCTGGTCGTACCGGAAAATTCACCCGTCCAGAGCGTGCGCGACCTGGAGGGCAAGCGCATCGCCACAGAGGCGGTCGGATTAACCCGTAAGTTCTTCGAAACGCACGGGGTCTCGGCAAAAATCGAATTCAGCTGGGGCGCCACCGAGGTCAAAGTTCCCGAACTGGTTGATGCCATCGTTGAAATTACCGAAACGGGCACCTCGTTGAAAGCCAATCACCTGCGTGTGGTCGACGTGCTGACGGAGTCGTACCCGCTGGTGATCGGTAACCGCACCGCGATGGCCGATACCTGGAAACGTTCCAAGCTGGAACGTCTCGTCCTGCTTCTGCAGGGCGCCCTCAACGCCCGCAACAAGGTCGGTTTAAAGATGAATCTGCGTCAGGAGCAACTCGGCAGATTACTCGGGCTCCTTCCATCCCTGCGGAATCCGACCGTGGCGCCGCTGACCCAGGAAGGATGGGTGGCCATCGAAACGGTGATTGACGAAATGGTGGTCCGTGAAATTATCCCCCGGCTGAAAGAGCTCGGAGCCGAGGGCATCATCGAGTATCCGTTGAATAAAGTGGTTTATTAGTTATCAGTTCAGACTCGTTCGTTCGGAAAGGAACCGGTGCGGGCGAGCCTTAAGTTATTTATGGGTTCACTGAAGAAACGTCGAAAAGCTAAGATCGCCAAACACAAGCGCCGCAAACGCATGAAGGAGAACCGTCATAAGAAGCGTCTGCGTTATAAGTCGTAATCAGTGGTAATTAATATAATAGCGTTTTCGCTGTAAATCCTAGCTTTTAGACTGGCCCCATGAAGGTTCTGAGGCTGGCGCGTCGGGCGCTGCGCTGCCGTGCTGTTCGTATGCTGTTCGCAGCCGGTCTCGGCGCCATTGCGGGCGGGCCAGTAAGGGGTGACGTCCGGGAAGGCGGCAGGGTGCGCCCGCGCCTCGGCGAGGAGATTTTTTACTCCGACGTCCGCCTGGCCGGGCCTGAACAGCTGCTTCAAAAGCCGCTCGAAAAAAAGGCTGAAGCCGAGGCCGCTTTCATCCAGGGAATCATTGCCGAGGACGAAGGGGCTTTTGACGATGCCCTCCGGAATTACACTGCCGCGCTCCAGCTGGATCCCGGCGGTAATCCCGAACTTACGGTACGCATCGCCCGCGAGTACGCGAAGCGCGGCGACGTGGCGACGGGGATCGATTTGCTGAAGGACCTGGCCAAGGCGCGGCGCGACGACGTCTCGGCGCAGCTGACGCTCGCCGGATTTTACCTTAACGAGCTGAAGAAACCGGACCTCGCGCTCAGGTATGCGGAGGAAGCGGCCCGGATCGCGCCCGCGAATCTGGCGAGTTACCAGACGCTATTCGACGTCTACTTCGCGCTGAAGCGGAGGCACGACGCTGAGCAGATGCTCCGACGAGCTGAACAACTCGACAGCGGTGACCCCGATTTCTGGCTCACCCTGGCCGAGCTGGCAATCCGGCTCTACCGGACGGACAACGGAAGTTTTCCGGCCGCCAAAATTCCCGGGGTGACGCCTTTCCTGCAGCGGGCGGCCACGCTGGCGGGAGATAACCCGGAGGCCCTCGCCCGCACGGCGGACGATTATACCACGATCAACCAGGTTCCCTCGGCCATCCCCCTCTACTTGCGGGCGCTGGAACTTAACCGCGGGAACAGCGAAGTCCGTTACAAACTGGCGCAGAGTTTCCTGCAGACGGGGCAGCGGGATGCGGCAATCTCGGCGCTTGAGGAGATGGTCAAATCCAATCCGTTGAAGCCGGAAATCTATGAATTTCTTGGTCGGCTTTACGAAGAGAACAGTGACCGGGACCGGGCGTTGGCGAACTTCCAGCAGGCGTTACTCCTGGCGCCGAACGATCCTGAAAATTACCTGCACGCCGCTGAGGTCCAACTCCAGTTGCGGAAAGAGAATGATGCCATCGCCACTTTGACCGAAGCGCGCCGCCGGTTTGCGATCCCCCAAATCACGTATGCGCTGGCGATTGCTTTCAGCCAGGCAAAGCGGTTTAGCGACGCCCTCCCTGCGTTCGAATCGGCATTGCAGGAAGCGGATGCCGAGGGCCAGGAACCTTTTGATGCCGGCTTTTACTTCAGCTACGCGGTGGCGTCAGAACAGGCGGGTCTGATTGACAAGGCGGCCACTTTGCTGAAAAAGGCGATCGCTCTCGACCCGTCCAAAGCCGCTCAGGCTTACAATTTTCTCGGCTACATGTGGGTGGAACGGGGCCAGCACCTTGATGAGGCGGGCGACATGATCAAGAAAGCGCTTGAACTCGATCCGCAGAACGGCGCGTACCTCGACAGCCTGGGATGGTTCTACTACAAACGGGGCGAGTACGGCAAAGCGCTCGTCGAGCTCTTGCGTGCCGCAGAACTGCTAAAACCCGCGGATCCGGTCGTTTTAGAGCACGTTGGCGACACTTACCAGGCATTGGGCAATCCCGCACAGGCGATCAACCTGTGGCAGAAAGCGCTGGCCCTGGATACCCAGAACCGGGGGTTGGCCGCCAAGATAGACCGGGAAAAGGCGAAAGTCAGCGCCAACCAGGCGACGCTTGGAATCCCGGGCCCCGGTCAAGGCATGCCGCCGGCCGCGCCGGAACCGGCCGCTCCGAGCGCAACCCCGACGGCGACGCCCTGACAGGTTCGGCTCTTGAACTTCGCGCCGCGGCGCTTTGGCCCGGGGTGGCTCGCGGCCGGCGTTGAACCGCCGCGCCGGGGTGACATGTCAGCAACCTCCCCGGCCGCAACGAAGAGACGACCGGATCAGTCTGCCTGAGAGTCGAGGCAGCCCGCGGGTTGCAGCTCGGGCGGCCCCGGCAATACAAAGGGTGCGACCCGGGCCAACACCTTGGGCGACACGGAAGCGACGACCTTGGCGATGGACGGCTGGTACTCCAGGCTCAGGACTTTGCTGGTCCGGTGCAGGAGCGAAAGGAGGTCGGCGCGTTCCAACGGCAACGCCAATTCCACCCGTTGGACCCGGCCCGTCAACAGGTCAGCCATGCGGTGCAGCAATTCATCCAGACCTTCCCCGTGCTCGGCTGAAACAAAGACGGCGTCGGGGAAATGCACCCGCAATACGTGCAGCGTGCTCTGGTCGGGCACCAGATCGACCTTGTTCAGGACCGTGACGACCCGCTTTTTGTCAGCCCCGAGCTCTTCGAGTACGCGCATGGTCGTCTCGTAAAAGTCGTAGACCTGCGGATGGCTGGCATCAAGAACGTGCACCAGGAAATCGGCGAGCACGGCCTCTTCCAGGGTCGCTTTGAAAGCCTCCACCAACCGGTGCGGCAGGTTGCGGACGAAACCGACGGTATCGGTCAGCAACAGGCTTTGGCCGGTGGGCAACACGACTTTGCGGGTGGTCGGATCCAACGTTGCGAACAGCTTGTCTTCCACCCGCACATCCGCCCCGGTCAGCGTTTTCAGCAGGGACGACTTGCCGGCATTGGTGTAGCCGACGATCGCGGCGTGGGGCAAGGGCAGCCGGTCACGCAATTTACGCTGGGTGGCGCGGCGTGCGCGGACCAGCTCAAGGTCTTCCTTGAGACGGTCGATCTGCCGCCGGATCAGCCGGCGATCGGCTTCCAACTGGGTTTCGCCTTCACCTTTACCGCCAACGCCGCCGGCTTGGCGGCCCAGGTGGCCCCAGGCACGCGTCAGCCGCGGGAGCGAATACTCCAGCCGGGCCAGATCAACCTGCAATCGGGCTTCCTTGGTCTGAGCGCGACCCGCAAAAATATCAAGAATGACTTCCTGGCGGTCGATCACCGCCAATTTGGCGAGGGCTTCCCAATTGCGCTGTTGCGCGGGGTGTAACTCGTTGTCAAATACGATCACATCGGCACCCAGCGCCTGAGCGCGTGCCGCGATTTCTTCCGCTTTGCCGGACCCGACAAACCAACGGGCCGAAGGCACGGGGACCCGGACGAGTAACCGGTCGAGCACCTCAAGTCCCAACGTTTCTACGAGCGAGGCAAGTTCATCCAGCAAACTCCGGGCATCGTGCTGCCGGGCGGGTTCAGAATAAACACCGACGAGAAGGGCTTTCTCGACTTGGCGAGGTTTTTCTTTAATTTCAAACATTCAGAGATCGGAAAAGAAACTGCAGACTGTCTGCGCGACGCATTCGACTTCTTCCTCCGTCAACTCAGGGAAGATCGGAAGCGCCAGTACCTCTCCCGCTGCTTGTTCGGCCACGGGAAGGTCGCCGGACTGGTAGCCGAGGCTGGCGAAACAAGGCTGCCGATGCAAGGCAACCGGGTAATAGACCTCCGTACCAATCCCGCGTTCGGTCAGAAAAGCACGTAATGCATCGCGTTTCGGGCTACGGACAACAAACTGGTGATAAATATGTCCGCAGGCTCCCAAGATACCCCGGTAAGGCTCGGCTGGCAACTGCAAAAACCGGCCCTCGATCGGGGCCAGAACCTCCCGGTACCGCTGGGCAATCTGCCACCGGCGCGTCGACCAGCGTTCGAGGTCGCGCAATTTCCGGCTCAGCACGGCAGCCTGGAGGGCGTCCATTCGAAAGTTGCCGCCGATCGTGTGATGGTAATAGCGGGGATCCATCCCGTGATTGCGCCCGATGCGGAGTTTGTCGGCCATCTCATCATCGGAGGTTACCGCCAGGCCGGCATCCCCGAACGCACCCAGATTCTTGGTCGGATAAAAGCTGAAGAATCCCGCATCGCCAACCGATCCGGCCAGGCGCCGTCCGGACCGGCCGGGATAAACGGCCCCAATAGCCTGGGCGGCATCCTCAACCAGAGCGATCCCGTAGCGGTCACAAAGGTTTCGCAGCCGGTCCAGATCCGCGCATAAGCCGAACAGGTGGACCGGGATGACGGCGCGAACGCGCATGCCGCCATCGGTCATCAATCCGCGCGAGGTCAGGATACAGCGGCAGGTAAGAAAATCCTCCAAGGCGTCGGCCGACAAATTCAGCGTCTGGGGATCGATATCCACGAAGATGGGCCGCGCTCCGACCCGCGCGATGCAACCGGCGGTGGAGAAGAAGCTGAGGGGCGTGGTGATGACGGCCTCCCCGGGGCCGAGGCCCAGGCTCATCAGGATGAGCAACTCCGCATCGGTACCGGAAGAGACGCCGAATGCGTGTAACGTGCCCGTCACGGCTTTCACCTGATTTTCGAAAGCTTGAACCCAGGGTCCCAGCACAAAGCTTTGTTCATCGCAGACGGCAGCGAGTTCAGCCATCAGGTCAGAACGCAACCGGGCGAACTGACGTCGCAGGTCGAAGAAGGGAATTTGCGTCACGTCCGAATCCAATCTCATGTCTTTCCCTTTGCGCGCGCGGCGCAAACGCGGAGGCGCAGGGCAGCGGAGCAAACAATCGCGCCAATGCGTCCGAATAGTCTTTATTTGCCGATGCGTCTACTGCAAAAGGACCGTTATGAAACGCTCCGCACTCACGATCGCTTTCGCACTTCTGGTCTCCCTGGCGGCTTACGGGCAAAATCCGGTTGAGAACACGGGTCGCACTTTGGAAAAAGGTGCCAAGGCTACAGGTAGAACCATTGAGCACGGTGCGCAGGCGACCGGCCGAACCCTCAAGCACGGCGCGCAAAGCACTGAGCGTACGATAAAGAAGGAGACCGGCGGCACCAGCAAATCCCGGCGAACGGCAAGCCACCACCGCCACCGCGCCACGACGAATACCGCGGCGAAAGCGAAAGCCAGCCCTTCGCCGGAAGCGAGCCCTTCGCCGGCCGCGACGCCGGAAGCGACGCCTGCAACCACTCCGCTGACGACGCCCGCACCGGCGCCGGTGGCAACCCCCATGGCCACTCCTGTGGCAACCCCCATGGCCACTCCCGCGATCACGCCTGCAACGACTCCGGTTACGGAGCCAACCGCCACGCCGGGCACTTAAGCGCTCCGCGAATACGCATCCGGCGGACCTTACGCTGCGCCGTTACGGGCGCGGCTCGTCCGGTTGAACGGCCATAGCCTGTTCAGGGCTCAGGCCAGGCGAGCCCGGAGATCATAAACCTGCGTCCCGGTTACGACGACGCTGGCAAAGCCACCGACCGGGGCGGGCCGATCCAGCAAGACCTTGGCGTCAACCTCGGGAGCATCGCCCATGGTGCGCGCCACGAGCGGTTGGTCCACCAGCACCCGCAGGTTTGACCCTACCCTCGCGGCCGCCGTTTCCGCCGCGATCCTCTGCTGCAGCGCCATCGCACGGCGGTAACGCGCTTTCTTGATCGGCGGAGGAACCTGGTCGGGCATCCGCGCCGCGCGCGACCCTTCCTCCTGCGAATACAGGAAAACGCCGAGCCGTTCGAAGCGAACCCGGCTGATGAATTCCAGCAGGGTCTCAAATTGCTGATCCGTCTCTCCGGGAAAACCGACGATAAATGTGGTTCGCAGGGTAAGCCCGGGAATTCCCTCGCGCAGCCTCGCGATCAGGTCTTCAATGTGCTCCCGGGACGTTTCCCGGCGCATCGACGCGAGCATCGCCCCGTCGATATGCTGCAGAGGCATGTCGATGTAGGGTATCACGCGGCGGCTCTGCGCGATCGTGCTGATCAACTCATCGCTCCAGTGGGCCGGATGCGTGTAGAGCAAGCGGACCCAGAAATCACCGGGAATCGTATCGAGCCGTTCGATAAGCCGGCTGAGGGTCGGACCCCGCCGCGAATCGACGGGCTGCCGGGGCCCGGCCTTTTCAGTCCAGCGATCCATCCCGAAATAGGTCGTGTCCTGGCTGATCAAGTTAAATTCCTTCACCCCCTCCGCCGTCAACCGCCGAACCTCCGCTTCAATGGAATCGATCGAGCGGCTCCGGTGACGGCCGCGCATCTGGGGAATGACGCAGAAACTGCAGGGATGATTGCAGCCCTCCGCAATCTTCACGAAAGCGTAGTGGGACGGCGTCAGACGAAACCGGGGCGTGTCATAATCGGGAAGGTATCGGGATTTCGGCGTAACGAAATTCAGGGGCGGTTGCGGGCGCGGTTTGTCGGTTCGGAGGACCCGCTCGATGATCTCGCCGGCCTGAGCGACCTGGTCCAGGCCCAGGAAGGCGTCGACCTCGGGCAATTCGGCGGCGAGTTCCCTGGAAAAACGCTGCGCCATGCAACCGCTGACGATCAGCTTCTGTCCTCCTCCTTTGGCCAACCCTCGCTCCTGGTGCGCCTCGAGGATCGCCTCAATCGATTCCTCCTTCGCTGAGTCGATGAAGGCGCAGGTGTTCACGATCACCACATCCGCGTCGGCCGCGTCTGAGGTGATTTCCATGCCGCGGGAGCGAATGCCGCCGAGCATGATCTCCGCATCCACGAGGTTTTTGGCACAACCAAGGCTGATCATGCCAACTTTTACGGGGGCGGCAACGGGACCGGCGCCAGGGCCGCCGGGCTTAGAAAGTGTATCCATCAATCGTCGTAATCAGTCGATTACGATATTCGCGGAACGCACATGCACAACCTGCCCGTCTTCAAGAATTTCCACCGCCCGCCGGTCTGACACTTTGAGCCAGAAGCGTTTTCCCTCCACGACGATGGGCTCAGCCTTCGGCGAAGCGTAGCCCGAGAAAACCGGCTGGGAGCCGCGATGGTCGCGGACCACCCTGATGTAGGTACGCCGGAGGGCCCGAACTTCCAGGCGTTTACCCTCCGCGGGCGCCGGACTGGCCTCCGGGCCCGGCGCAGTGGCGGCGGCGGGGCTCCCCGCGGCCACGACCTGCGACCGGCCAGAATCCGGGCTGTTTTCCGGGTTCGAACCCTGCCCAGCCAGCGCTGCAACCGGCGAAAAATCCGGCCCCGGAGACGTCGCGGTTACCGGTGAAGGGCTGGGGATGGTCGCCGCCGCCGCGACGGCATCCGCGGTCGTCGGCGGTGAAGTTCGCAGCGGCCTGGCGGGCGCCGTTGCGCTCGCGATTCCAGCCGGGGACGGGGCGTCCTTAACGAGGGATTGTAGAGTGTCAGCCGGCGAAGGCTGCACCGGCACCGGAACGACCGCTCCGGTGACCGCCTCAGCCGGCACCGTCAACTCGCCCGCATAACGCGGCTGCAGACGAGCCAGGCCGATCGCGAGGTACGCGAAAACCGGCAGGCCGACCAGCACCGTCAACGCCAGGAAGGCCACCAGCAGAGGCGGCACCCGGAAGGCACGCGGCTCGATCGGTCGCGAGGCAGGCGCGTCCTTAAGAGGCGTGGAGCGCAGGTATTGGTAGTCAACCAGCGAGATTGACTGGCTGACCCGCAAATTGTCCAACTCGCTTCGAATATCGACCCCGAGAAGGCCGGCGTATTTTGCCAGAAAGCTCCTGGCATAGACCAGGCTCGGAAATTCCGAGTAATCATCGGCCTCAAGGTCCAGAACACGTTCCGGCCGGATTTTCGTGATTTCCGCCACTTGGTCGACTTCCCACCCGCGTTGTAAGCGGGCGTTCTGCAACCTCGTTCCAACTGTCTCAACCATGGCAACAGACTGTAATAAAGACATAAAAGGGCCCGGCGCCTATCCTTGGGTGCGGGCGACCGTGATTGGGTACGGGGGTTATATATACCAGCTAAACTAGCGCGTCTAAATCTATTAGAATTTCTCGGGGTTTCGCGCCTTCTCCGGGACCCAAAATGCCGCGCCGTTCCAAGATGTCAACCACCCGGGCTGCGCGGGTGTAACCCAGGCGCAGCCGGCGTTGCAGCATCGAAGTGGAAGCCCGTTTTTCCTGACGGATAATGTCGAGGCACTTTTCGACGAGGGCCTCGTCTTCCTCGGTGACGTCGTCTTCCTCGGAGCTGCCGCCCGAGGCGAGCTGATTCTGGATGTCGGGATCGAACATCGGCAGGGCCTGGGCGCCCACAAAATCGACCAGCTCACGGATTTCCTCGTCGGTGACCAGTACGCCCTGGGATCGGACGAGGCGCGACGTGCCCGGCGGCCGGTAGAACATGTCTCCCTGCCCGAGGAGACGCTCGGCGCCGTTCTCATCGAGGATGACCCGGCTATCGAGGGCAGACGCAACCTGGAAGGCGATTCTGGTCGGGATATTGGCTTTGATCACGCCGGTGACCACGTCAGCCCGGGGCGTCTGGGTGGCGACGATCATGTGAATGCCGGCTGCCCGCGCCATCTGGGTGATCCGGGCAATGGCCGCCTCGACGTCAGCCGGAGCCGTCTGCATCAGATCGGCCAACTCATCGATGATAACCACCACGAAAGGCATCTTGTCGGGAACAATCAGGTCGTCATCGCGCGGCACGCGCACGGGAGCCGGCTCCGCCGTTCCTCGGAGCGCCCCATCGTCGCGGGCGACTTCATCCGGGTCCATGGAGACCGCCTTTTCGGCGTCAAGCTCCTTCTGGGATTTGGGTTTCGGCCGGGAATTGAACCCCGTGATGTTACGCACGTTGACCTTGGCGAAAATTTTATAGCGGTTCTCCATCTCATTGATGACCCACCGCAAGGCCAGCAGCACTTTCTTCGGGTCGGTCACGACGGGCATCACCAGGTGCGGCAGGGTGTTGTAGACCTGCATCTCGACGACCTTGGGGTCAATCATCACAAAACGCAGTTCATCCGGCCTGAAGCGATAAAGCATGCTGGCGATGATCGCGTTTACGCAGACGCTCTTGCCGCTGCCGGTAGTCCCGGCGACGAGGCAATGCGGCATCTGGGCGAGGTCGCCCAGGATGATCTTGCCGTACACGTCCTTTCCCAGCACGATCGGGATGCGGTAGCTGGTGTGCACCCATTCTTCGGACTCAAGGATCTCACGGAGGACCACCTTGATTTTTTTCGTATTGGCGATCTCGATGCCGACGGTGTCTTTACCGGGAATCGGGGCCAGGATGTTGATGCGCTCCGCCCGGGTGGCACGCGCCAGATCGCGCTCCAGGCTGGAGATCTTATCCACGCGCACGCCGCGGGCCGGGTACACCTCGTACCGAGTGATGGTCGGACCCCGGGTAATGTCACCCGGGCTGGCTTCAATGTTAAACTGCTTGAGGGTATCGATCAGGGTACTTTGGGTTTGTTTGAGTTCGGCCGGGTCGGCCGCCTTGCGAACCTCGACGTCGATCCGGGCCAGCAAGTCGACGGACGGCAGTTCGTAGTGTTCGATATTCTGGCTGGGCAACGGCAGGGAAGGCTCCTTGGGTTTGCCGTTTTTCGCGTCGGCCAAAGACAATCCAGCCTTCGCCGGCGTTACGGCCGACGTGTCAATGATCTTGGGTTCAGGGTAGGCGCCTTCGTCGGCCGGATCACCCACGGGCACGCCTTTGCGCTTGAGCTCTTTTTCCTGCCTGCGGATCTCGCGCCGGATACGCTTCTGATCCGCTTCCAGGCGGCCCCGCTCATCTGCGGCGGCCAGGCGCCGGCGCTCCCGGGCCTGCTTCAGGCGCAGGAGGCAGTCACGCGCTCCGTGAAGCAGTTGTTTGACCACGAGGACCGGCCGGATCCCGGTAAGCCAGATCAGGCTGACCAGGTAAACGATCGCGAGCGCAATGACGGAACCGATCTGGCCGAGCGCATACTGGAACAGCTTGCCGCCGAGGTTGGAACCCACCCAGCCCCCCGGCCCCAGATCGACAAACTCGTGTTTCCAGGTCAACGAATGCAGGAACCAAGGCTGCAGGTGCGCCATTGAGGCCCCGCTGGCCACGAAAACCAGCGCCCATAACAGGCGTTTGCTGATCTGAAACCCGGGGAAAAAAAGTTTCGCCCCTCCAAACCCGAGCAAAATCGACACTACCAGGTAGGAAGCCACCCCGACCGTCATGTACAAAAACCCGGCGATCACCGCCCCGGTCGGGCCGATCAAATTCTGGGCGGGATTGTTGGCGGGACTCTCGTTACTGAACCAAATCCAGGACGGAATATCCTTGGGCGTGTATGAGATCAGGGCAAGAAACAGGACGGTACCGAAGCCGAGGAAGATGAGCCCCAAAACCTCGTTCCACCCATTGTGTTTCCACGGCTGCGCCATTTGCGGTTCAGTGTTAAATTTTTGGGCTCGCCTTTCAATCCAGATTCGGTGGATTCACATTTTGATTTAAATGATGATTCAACCGCGCTCTTGTTCGTCCGTTCTTTAGGAGTTTTTATGGAATCGTGCCTAACGTTCGCGCCGGTTTACATGCCTCGAGTATGGGGCGGACGCGCTCTGAGAACGATTTTCAATCGCAAGTTGCCGGTCGAAAAGCCGATTGGGGAGTCATGGGAGCTGGTGGATCGTGCCGACGCGCAGAGCGTTGTGAACCACGGCGATCTGGCCGGCACCACGCTGCATGAATTATGGCAGGAGCGCCGCTCGGAGGTTTTCGGAGCCGGCCTGGCCGGAGAGCGCTTCCCCCTGCTGGTCAAGATCCTTGATGCGGCTACGGTGCTGTCGGTCCAGGTGCATCCCCCGGCCGCCGTAGCCCAAAAGCTCGCAGGTGAGCCTAAATGTGAAATCTGGTATTTCGTTCAGGCCAGCCCCGGAGCGGCCATCTACTCCGGCCTGAAAGGCGGAACCACCCGGGAAGGGTTTGAACGGGCCCTGGCCGACGGCTCGGTGGTGGACTGCCTGCACCGGCTGGCGACGCGAGCCGGCGAATTTATTTTCATCCCGAGTGGCCGGCTGCACGCCATTGACGCCGGAAACGTGATTTTCGAAATCCAACAGAACAGCGATACCACTTACCGCGTTTTCGATTGGAACCGGCTCGGCCTTGATGGGAAGCCGCGCCGGCTGCACGTGGACGAGTCGCTTGCGGCGATCGATTTTGACGACCACGAACCCGGGCTCGGCCAGGCGGAAGGCGAACAGCTGGTCCATTGCCGGCATTTCCGCGTGGAACGATGGCAGCTGCAAACGGAGCGGCGGGCACATGAGCCGGGTCATTTTGCCGTCTTTCAGGTCGCGCAGGGTGTCGTGCGTTGTGGCGGGCGACTTTTCAATGCGGGCGACCTTTTCCTGGTTCCGGCAGTTTCCGCCGCGACCGTTGCGCCGGTTCGGGGGCCGGTCGTGTTGCTTCGGACCGTCGCGGGCTGAGAGTTTGCACCCCGCGATAAATTGACTCGCGAGGGTTTATTGTTAGGCTGGCCTTGTGATACTTTTCACAAGGTCGGCTCTCCGCGCTTCCGCTGCGGCGAAGCTTCAGAATGCGGTTGAGCTGATTCGACCTCAGCTTGCTACCGTCGAAGAGCGCATCCGCGAGCAGGCCCGTGCTTTTGACCCGGCCATCGAAGACTACGTCGCCTATGCCTGCGGCACAAACGGAAAACGGCTGCGGCCGGTTCTGGTTCTTCTGGCCGGGGCGGCAACGGGGCCCCTCGAGTCCGGGCACGTGGACCTGGCGGTTATCCTTGAACTTATCCACCTGGCCACCCTGGTCCATGACGACATCATGGACGGGGCGGAGATCCGGCGCTCGAAACCGACCACCAATGCCAAATGGGGCAACACGCTGGCCGTTCTACTCGGGGACTGCCTTTTTGCCCATGCGTTAAAGCTTGCCGCCTCTTTCCCGGATAACGAAATCTGCCGCCGGATCGCGGAGGCGGCCAGCAACGTTTGCTCAGGGGAAATCATTCAGACGCGGCACCGGTTTGATCTTAAGCTGACCATTCCCGATTATTTTCGCATCATTGAAATGAAGACCGCTGCACTGTTTGCGGCGGCGGGGGAACTCGGCGCCTACGTCAGCGACGCGGATCCGGGCCTGGTCCTGGCCTTGAAAACGTATGGGCTCAAGCTGGGCACAGCCTACCAGGTGTACGATGACTGCCTTGACCTCGCCGGAAGTGAGGACAGCGTCGGCAAGACCCTCGGCCTTGACCTCCGGCGAGGCAAGCTGACCCTGCCCGTTCTTTACCTTCTGCAGGAGGCCAGCCGTGAGGAACACCGGCAGTTCAGCGAAATCTTGCTCCGCGCCACGCCGGAAAACGCCTTGGCGGACCTCGTGAAAGAGGTGGTGCGGCGGGGTTGTCTCCGGCGCGCCGTGGAAACGGCCAAAAAGATGGTGATCGAGGCGCAGACGGAAATTCAGCCCCTCGCGCGCAACCGTTATGCGGTGGCCCTGCAGGACGTGGCCGCGTTTTTGTCGAATACGGTTGATCAGCTAGCCGCCGTGGCCTAACATCGTTTGCGCGTGTTCTGAGTGCATGCGCCACGTCACGATCCAGGAATTGCCGTCGCAGGAGAGGCCGCGGGAGAAACTTTTGACCCGTGGAATCGACAGCCTCACGGATGCTGAAATCCTGGCGATCCTCTTGCGCACAGGCGTTTCCGGCAAGAACGCGGTGACCCTCGCGCAGGACCTGCTCGCGCATTACGGGTCCCTCGCCCAGCTGGCCCGCGCTCCCGCCCTTGAACTCGCCGGGCACCACGGCGTCGGCCAAGCAAAAGCGGTTCAGTTGAGCGCCGCATTCGGGCTGGGTTCACGTCTGGCCACAGAGAAGGCGTTCGGCGGAGCCCTGGACACGCCCGAACTCATCTATCAGCTCCTCTGGCAGGAGTTTCGTCTGCTCGACCGGGAATCGCTGCGGGTGGTCCTGCTCGACACCCGTTACCGGCTGATCGCCGTGCGCGAGGTCTCCCGCGGAACGGTCAACGAGAGCCTCGCCCACCCGCGCGAGATTTTTAAGCCCGCGATTACGCATTCCGCTTACGCCTTTGTCCTGGCCCATAACCACCCGTCCGGCGACCCCTCGCCCAGCGATGCCGATTTACGGCTCACCCGCAAAGTTCGCGAAGCCGCGGGTCTCCTGCAGATCCAGATGCTCGATCACCTGATCTGCGGGGTGGCCGGCAACGGTAAGCCGGGCTATTTCAGCTTTAAAGAGGCCGGCCTGCTCGGGTGAGGGATCTCCGCCAGGGGCTCGTGCTTTTCGAGGCGAAAGGGGGTCGCAGGGCCGATCCCGCGCGGGCCTTTGATTGACCGTCAGCGCTGAGGGGCCGACGGCCCGTTTTCCGGCTTGCTGCCCTTCCGGGGCAAAGACCGGCTCAACCTTCCTGAGAATGGTATAATACCATCCAGACAGTTATCCCGGTAGAAGGTCGGCTCAGGGGGTCCCGGCGCCTGCGCCTCGACAACACCCGCCGGGGCTGAGCCGGCGTCGCGCGAGCGGCATGGCCCGTAGCGGCTGGGCAGACCGGCCCCAAACGTGACCTGCCAGGGGTGCCATAACTACTCTAAAGAATTGAACGGTTAGAAATTCGACGGCAAAGCAGGCTGGAAGGCGGCAGCCCGTCGTATAGGCTACGACCCTGACGGAAGGGTAGGGCGTGTTCCGAATCCGCACCCCTGAAGTTCTGAGGAAGCAAAGGTTGCATATACGGCCACCGCGGGTGCGGGGGCCGTTTTGCAACGTCGGAAGCAGGCGCCCGGCTCAGCTCGCACCGCCCCCAGGTAATTTATTTTATAGATGTGCTATCCCGGCGCGGTGCGACGTGGCGCCGCCACCCTGCCCCATCGCCGCCGGAACGCGCCCGGAAACCCGGCCAGGGTCACCGTCTCGGCCGGGATTCGTCTTGCTTGCCAAACGCGACGTCATCGTCTTTCATGGAAAGCGCCATGAGGTTGACCATCGTTCTAGCGCTGCTGATGGGTGTTTCGGGCGTCCGGGCGGATCAAACAAGTGATCAGGACGTTGAACGCGCCCGGGCAGCCGCGGGGCTTGATTGCGGCTGGCAATTCGTCAGCGTGCAGTACGAGTTGGGTGAAGCCCGCATCACCTTTCAGCGGGCCGATAAACGCCTCACGCTGTATTTCACGCCGGGAACGTTCAGGTTTTGAAGGACGAACGCCGATCCCGACTGCCGGCGCCGGACCGCAAAAAGGATGGTTGAGCCTCTGGCATCAATGGCCGCCTCCAGCGCTTTGCGCGTGCGCGCCTGTAGCCGGCGTAAAAACGTCTTGAGCTTCGAAAAGGCGCCCTCGATCGGGTTGTAAATCCGGGCTCTAGCGCGGCAAGAACGCCAACTGGCAGCCGCCGGCTTCGATGCGCTGGCGCACCGCTGCGGCTTTACACCAGTTTTCACGTTTTTTTCAGCCGTCTTTGCCCCTCCGAGGACCGTTCCATCACACATTTTCCATGTCGCTTGTCCTATCTGTGTTGGAATCTAACCAAATACGTTACCCCCTGTTTTCGCACCGATGAGGGCTTTGGGCCGTTTGGATCCCCTCGGCCGCTTCGCGCAACACCGTCGCCAAGACTTGCGGCGGCGCCGGCTTTACCAGGTGCGCACGAAAGCCGGCGGCCTGACTTCTGGCTTTGGCCTGGTGGCTGCCCCAGCCGCTTATGGCGATGGCCCACGCCGGCGCGCGGTTTGCCTCCCGCAGACGCAGCAGCAGCTCCCAGCCGTCGCCGTCGGGCAACTGCAGGTCGCTTAAGAGCAGGTCAAACGGCTCCTCGACCGCGGCAAGGGCCAGGGCCTCCTGCAGGCCCTGGGCGAAACGCGCCTGGTGGCCGAGCACCCCCAAAAACAGGGCGAGGCTTTGACGGGTGTCGGCGTGGTCCTCGACGACCAGGATGCGCAGGGGCCGCTTGGGCGTTGGGCATCGCGCGTCGTCACTGGGAGAACTCTTCATCCCGTAGTGGCTACTCGCGGCTCGCGGCCCAGGCGGTTTCCCTGCCCGCGCCGTTTTCAGGCGGGCGCAGGCAACTCCACCGTGAAGGTGGCCCCTTGACCCTCCCCGGCGCTGGCGGCCAAAAGCCGGCCGCCGTGGGCCTGAACGATGGCTTGCGCGATCGCCAGTCCCAACCCCAGGCCACCGAGGGCCAGCGGCACATTGGAGGCTCCCCGTTCGAACGCGTCAAAGATTCTTGGCAGCAGCTCCGGGCTGATCCCGGCGCCGGTATCGGCCACCTCGACGGCCACGCCCCCGCCTGCCAAGTCGCGGCTGCGCACGGTGACCGCGCCGCCTTCCGGCGTGAATTTGGCCGCGTTCTGCAGGAGATTCCAAAACACCTGTCGCAGGCGTGCCGGGTCGCCCGTGAGCCGGGGCCGGCTCGCCTCCAGATTCACCGTGACTTGCAAGCCCTTGGCGGCCAGGTCGCCCCGGCAGATCTCCAGGCCTTCGCGCACGCAGGCGTGCAGGTCCAGGGGCACGGGCCTCAACTCGAGTTTGCCGTGCACCACCCGGGAGACGTCCAGCAGATCGTCGATGAGCTGGGCTTCCACCTCCACGTTGCGGCCGATCAGCGCAAGGGCGTCCCGGGCGGCGGCTGAGAACTGGGCGTCCTGCTCCAAGGCGAACAGGGTCAGCTGAATGGGGGTCAAGGGTGTGCGCAATTCGTGAGAGAGCGCCGCCAAAAACCGGTCCTTGGCCCGGTTCGCTTCCTCGGCCTCCTTGCGAGCGGCCTGCTCGGCGGCCAGCAGTCGCGCCCGCTCATCTTCGGCGGCTTTGCGCTCGGTCAGGTCGCGGCAGATCTTGGCAAAGCCCAGCAAGGTCCCGGTTTCCTCATCTCGTAGCGATACGATGAGCTCGTCGCCCCAGAAGCGCTCGCCGCCTTTGCGTACCCGCCAGTCTTCCTCGTGCGAACGGCCGTGGGCGGCCGCTTCTTGCAACTGGCGCTGCGGCCGGCCGGCGGCCACCTGCTCGGGCGGGTAAAACATCGAGACGTGCCGGCCCAGCACCTCCGATTCCGCGTAGCCCTTGAGCCGCGCGGCTCCCTCGTTCCAGTGAGTGACGCGGCCTCCGGGGTTCAGCAGGATAATGGCGTAGTCCTGGACCGAATGGACCAAGAGCCGGAAGCGTTCCTCAGCTTGCCGGCGGGCCAGTTGGGCTTGGTGCATCGCGGTCAGGTCGCGCAGGATCTTGAGAAAACCGGGCGCCCGGCCGCCATTGGGCAGCGGCGCCATGGTGCCGCTGCCCCAGAAACGGCTGCCGTCCTTGCGCAGGTACCAACGTTCGTCTTCGGCGTGCCCCGCGCGCCGGGCCGTCTCGCGTTCGTTTTGCGGCGTGCCCCCGGCGCGGTCTTCCGGGGTGAAAATCACGTCGCCGCTGTGGCCGACGATCTCGGCGCTGGCGTAGCCCAGGATAGCTTCCGCACCGGAATTCCAGGAGGTAACGAGTCCCTGGATGTCCACGGTGAAAATGGCGTGGTCGCGCGCGCCCTCCACGATGAGCCGCAGGCGCGCTTCGCTGGCGCGAAGCGCCTCTTCGGCCGCTTTGCGCTCGGTGATGTCCACGAACGTGAGCACCACCCCGGCGACGTGGTCCTCGGCGTTGCGGTAAGGCAAGAGTCGCGCCAAGTACCAGCGGCTCCCGGCACTGGCCACCTCGCGCTCCAGGGGCGCAAGCTGTTCCAATGCCTGTGCGGCATCGGCATCCAGCGACGCGTAGTCCAGCCGGTGACGCTGGTCGGCCAACGGCCGGCCCACGTCGGTCTGGATGAGGCTAAACAGCTTGACCGCCGCCGGCGTGTAGCGCTGAATCCGTAACTGGTGGTCCAAAAAGATGGTGGCGATGTCGGTCGCAGCCATCAGGTTCTGCAGGTCGTTGTTGGCACGGGCTACCTCCTCAACCCGCGCTTTGAGTTCCTGGTTGACGGTGCCCAGCTCCTCGTTGATGGCCTGCAGTTCTTCGTTGGAGGACTTCAACTCCTCCAGGGAGGCCTCGTATTCCTCCACCGTCGCGCGTTGCTGGGCCTTGAGCTGCTCGAGCTCCGCCTCGAGGTGACGGCTGACGGGCTCGGCCGGCGGCGCCGGAGCGGCCTCGAGCTGTTCAAGCTCCGTGACCATCTGCTCTTCAAAGATCACCAGCAGCAAGCCAGGCACGAGCCTCTCGGCAGGTTGCACCCGCAGGGTGACGCGCCGGAGCGCGCCGTCCAGCTCCACCGGGACGCCGCCAACTTCCGCCGGCTTGCCGGTTTGAACCGCGCGGAACAAGGCCGTGCGCAGCTCCAGGCGCAGCATCGGGTGCACGACGCGCAGCAGCTCCAAGCTGGGTTGGCCGCGGCTAAACTGCAGGTAGCGATCGGCCCGCGCAGACAGGTGGACGATGCGGTGTTCCGAATCGATGAGGAGCGAGGCGGGCGCAAAGCGTTCCACGGCCCGAAAATGCAACGCCTCCCACATAAAGGGGGACGGTTCGTCCAAGCCCCCAGGCTCGGGCGACGCGGGCGTAAGGGCCGTCGGGACCGGGCGCCTGCCCTTGACGAGCGAGGGGTGAAGGCGCGGTTCAAGCGCCCCAGGCCGGGTAGGCGCACCCGGCAACGGCGGCGGCAACACCGGCCGCTCCACGGCTTGGCGCGCGTAGAGCCGGTGCTTTTTGTCGCGCGCCGCGAATAACGCGCTAGCCTCGTCGACCGATTCGGCTGAGCCCAGGAACAGCACCCCCTTCGGCCGCAGCGCAAAGTGAAACAGGCTGAGCGCGCGCCCCTGGGCCTCGCGGTTCAGGTAAATGAGCAAGTTGCGGCACGACACCAGGTCCAGGTGCGAAAAGGGTGAGTCGCGCAGCACGTCGTGCACAGCAAAGAGCACCGTCTCGCGCAACGCGCGGTTGACCCGGTAACCGTCGGGGCTGGGGGTGAAAAAACGCCGCAGCCGCTCCTCGGACACGTCCGCGGCGATCGTGTCGGGGTAGAGGCCCGCGCGCGCCGCCCGCAGCGACGCCTCGTCCAAATCGGTGGCAAAGACCTGGATCGAGGGAGGTGACGTCTGCGCGGCGGCGTGCTCGGCCAGGAGCATGGCAATTGAATAGGCCTCCTCGCCCGTGGCGCAGCCCGCCACCCAGACGCGCACGTGATCGCCGCCCTTCTTCTCGTGGAAAAAGCGCGGCACCTCGGCGTCCAAGGCCTGAAAGGCCGCGGGGTCGCGGAAGAAGTTGGTCACGCTGATCAAGAGGTCTTGCAGCAGCGCACCCGCCTCGCCCGGATGGGTGCGCAGGAACTGAACGTAACTCGGCAAATCGGCCAGCCCGTTGACCTGCAGCCGGCGCGCCAGCCGGCGCAAGACCGTGGCGCGCTTGTAAGCGTTGAAGTCGTGGCCGGTGCGCACCCGAAGGAAAGCCAGCACCTCGCGCAAGGCTGCCTCGGCGTCGGAGCCCTCTGCAGGCGACGCTTCGGAGGGCAGCCGCAGCCGCTCCGCCTGGCGGTAGAAGCCCAGCAGCCGCTCGGGCATCTCGGCCGCCGGCAGCACCCAATCGACCATGCCGGTGGCGATCGCCGCGCGCGGCATACCGTCGTGCTCAGCCTCACCCGGCTCTTGCGCGATGGTCAGCCCGCCGCGCTCCTTGACCCGCTTGAGGCCGATCGCCCCGTCGCCGTTGGCCCCCGACAAGACAATGGCGCTAGCCCGCAGCCCCTGGGCATCGGCCAGGGCACGGAAAAACAGGTCGACGGTCCCCCGTTTGGCCCGTTCGGGCCACGGCTCCGAAAGCCGCAACCGCCCGTGCGCCAACGACAGCTCCTTGGCCGACGGGATGACGTACACGCAGTTGGGTTCCACCCGGACTGCCTCGCGCACCTGCCGGACCGGCATGGGCGTCGCGCGCTGCAGGATCTCGGCCAGCGCGCTTTCGTGCTCCGGCGCCAAATGCACGACGACCACAAAAGCTAAGCCGCTATCGGCTGGCGTCGCTTGAAAAAAGGTCTGCAAGGCCCCTAAGCTGCCGGCCGAACCGCCCAACCCCACCACCGGCACGCCGTCCTCTTGGGGGCCCGGGATGACCTCGTCCAGCCGTTCGTCGAGCGCCTCGCCGGACCCTGGCGCGGCTTCGGCCGATGCCGCTGGATGCGGGGTGGGCATGGCCTCCGGCGCGTCGCCGGCTTGCGGGCGAGCCACGCTCGACTCCGAAGAGGAACCAGAGAAGTCCTCAGGCATATGCGACAGGACGTTTGCCGGGCGCCTCGCGCCCGTCGCCTGAATGTAAAATTTCTAGGGAGTGATTGCAACTGTGGTCAGCCCGTCGCGTGCTGCACTTCACTTAATACCGATTGCGGATCAACCGGATAGTTTACCCGTGCTTGGCCCGTGAGGTGCTGTGTGAAGAAAATCTGGCAAATTCCCAGCCGGTCATTGGATAAGGTGATCATCCAAGTTGCACCCGCTCTTGAAGCGGATCTCATAAAACAGGAGGCTGCTCACGGTTGAACCTCGGTCCGGCAAGGGTTGGGCTCGGGTTGCTCCGCGAACCGGCTAGGAAAGGGCGGCGAGGGCCAACGCGAACCGATTCACCCCTCACCCGCCAGTTCCCGGGCGTACGCGACGAACCGCTCGACGGTTTCGTCTTCCGGGCCTTTCCGCCACGCCAGCCCGTACCGGATTTTCATCCGCGTTCCCAGCAGCGGCAAAAAAATCACCCCCGGGGCCGGCAACCGGCTGATGTGCTCGGGAAAAATGGACAACCCAAAACCGGCCGCCACGTATTGGACGCCCGTCCGGACGCGGTCAACCTCCTGAACGATTCGGGGCGCAAAACCGCCGGCTTGAAAGAAACGGGCAAGCCACGCTCGGAAACTGGGCGAGTTCTGGCGTGAAGTCAGAATGAAGCCCTCATCGCGCAGTGCGCTGAGTTTCACGGCGGCGCGGCACGCCAAGGGGTGATCGCTCGGTATGCCGAGAAGCGGCCGTTCCTCCGCAATGCACTCGACGTGCAGGCCGGGCGGCGGCCGTGCTTCGACGGCTCCGATGAAGCCGACGTCGAGTTTGCGTGCCAGCAGAGCTTCGATCTGCACCGCCGGCACCATCTCCGATAAGGTCACTTCCGTTGCCGGGTAGGCCTGCCGGAAACGCCGGAGGATCCGCGGCATCCATTCGTGGCTTTGCGCCCCGCTGAATCCGACCGCCAACGTGCCGTAGCCCGCCTGGCCAACCCGGCGGGCGTGGCGCACGGCGTCATCCGCCGCCCGCAGAATGCCAAGCGCGCTTTCCTGAAACGCCCGGCCGGCCGGCGTCAGCCTTACCCGCCGGCTATTCCGGTCGAAGAGCGCGACGCCGATCTGCTGCTCCAGATCGTGCACCTGAGCGCTCACGGCCGATTGCGCCACGTGCAGCGTCTGAGCCGCCCGCGTGAAGCTGAGTTCATCCGCAACGGCGACAAAATATCGCAAATGACGCAGCTCCACGTGGTCCTCCGGGACGGGTTGATCTCTTTTAAAGATAACAGCTAGCGAAACAAGCTATTTTTCTGATCGTGCCACCGCCCCGATATTTACGGCCTATGGAGATGGGGGTTGAGTTGATGAATCGGGTGAACCGTTCAGGTTGCGGTACGTTCCCCAAACCGGCCGGCCGGGCGGCATACGGGCAGCCGGCATCGTCCGGTGCGGCCAAGCCGCGCCGAAAGACGGCATGGTTGGGGCTGTGGATCATTCTGGTCGGACCTTTTCTGGGCACGATCGACTTTTTCATCGCGAACCTCGCCGTTC
Source organism: Verrucomicrobiota bacterium (assembly GCA_019247695.1). Lineage (NCBI taxonomy): Bacteria > Pseudomonadati > Verrucomicrobiota > Verrucomicrobiota bacterium. The sequence continues at coordinate 35,496 of JAFBAP010000031.1, forward strand.
CCGTGATTCGACGCGAACTTCACGCGACGTTCAGCCAGGTCGAATTGATCATCGCCGGCTACGGATTGAGCTACGCCGTCTGCCTGATCACCGGTGGCCGGTTGGGGGACATTTTCGGGCGGCGCCGGACGTTCCTGCTCGGCATGGCGGGTTTCACCCTTGCCTCGGCGCTGTGCGGGTTCGCCCCGAATGCCTATGTGCTGGTTGCCTGGCGAATGCTCCAGGGGTGTAGCGCCGCGATGATGTTTCCGCAGGCGCTTTCGTACATCCACGTCACTTTTTCAGGGGCCCAAAAGCGGCTGGCTTTTTCACTTTACGGCGCCATGCTCGGATTTGGCTCCATCACCGGCCAGATCCTTGGCGGGCTGCTCATCCAGGCTAACCTGTGGGGACTGAGTTGGCGGCCGATTTTCCTGATCAATCTGCCTCTGGGATTGATTACGATCGTCGCGGCCAAGGCGTTGTTGACCGAATCCAAGGCGGATGATGCGCCCACCCTGGATCCGATCGGCATGTTGATCGTTACGCTGGGGCTCGGCCTGTTTTCCCTCCCCTTCCTGGAAGGGCGGGAAGCTGGCTGGCCATGGTGGGCGTGGGCCTGCCTGCTGGCTTCGATACCGGTCCTGGCGCTTTTCTACCGATTCGAAAAGTACGAAGTCGGCCGCGGGCGGACGCCCTTGCTCCAACCGCGCCTCTTCCGCGACCGGGGTTTCGTGGTGGGGATGGCGGTAACGTGCATCTACTTTTCCGGCCATACCTCGATGGTGCTGGTGCTGAGCCTTTATCTGCAGTTGAGCCTGGGACTGGCCCCGATGTATGCCGGGTTGGCCCTGGTGCCCTTTTCCTTCGGTTTTCTGGTGGGATCCGCCGTGTCGGGGAAAATCAATGGTTTGCTCGGGCGGAACGCGTTGCACCTGGGCGCGCTGGTCCTGGCCGCGTCGCTCGTTGCCTTGCTGCTGGAAGTGCGGGCAGCGCCCGGGCATGAGACGTTTGTTTTCGCCTTTACCTGCTTCTGTTACGGCATCGGCCGGGGCTTCGTGACCGCGCCCCTTTACAACACGGTTTTGAGCGGCGTGCCGGCGGCAGACGCCGGGGCGGCATCCGGCTTGGTTTCAACCATGCAGCAAGTGGCGAATTCGATCGGCATCGCCCTGATTGGCGCAGTGGTGTTCAGCGTCATGCCCAGGCACCCTGCCCCGGCTGATTACGCCCATGGGTTCCTGGTTTCCACCCTCATCAACCTGGGGATGCTGGCGATCGCCTCACTCCTGATTTTTCGTATCCCGAAGGGGCGCGGAAAAGACCCCGGGCAGCAAACTGAATCGGTTATGGAAGCCTGAGGCGGCGGCCGTTCAGGGCTTTTGCGGACGCGGCAAGGTTGGCAAGGGGGGCGGCTCCCGGTTTTAGAACCTGGGGGCAGGCATGCGAGAACCTTGGGCGTTCGCGCGTGAAACCGCGGGTTTCCCGCATATTTTCCTTCGCAAGGAAACGCACCCATGATTCACCCGTCCGCCTTCGTCCACCCCGACGCGCAGATCGATCCGACCGCGGTCATCGAACCTTACGCAGTGATTGACGGTCCGGCCGTGATCGGCGCACGCACCCGGGTCCAGAGTCACGCGGTGATAACCGGCCCGGTGACGGCCGGCACCGACAACGTGATCGGGTACGGGGCCGTGGTCGGCGGCTTCCCGCAGGACCTCAGCTTCGACCCGGGCAGCACGTCATTCGTTCAGATTGGTGACCATAACGTTATCCGGGAGCACTGCACCATTCATCGCGGCACCAAGCCGGACTCGGCGACCGTGCTGGGCTCGCATAACTTCCTGATGGCAGGCGCTCACGCCGGCCACAACGTCGAGATCGGCAACCAGGTGATTCTCGCCAACAACGTTCTGTTGGGAGGGTACGTGACCGTGGGTGACCGCGCGTTTCTGGGGGGCGGCTCTGTGGTCCATCAGTTCACCAGGATCGGCCCGATCGCACTCCTGCAAGGGATGACGGGCGTCAGCAGGGACATTCCCCCGTTTGCGATCGCGGCGGGACGGAACAGCGTGGTGGCGCTCAACGTGGTCGGCCTGAAACGGGCCGGGTTCAACCTGGCGTTACGCAACGAAGCGAAGCGCGCTTTTGACTTGCTTTACCGGGCCGGGCTGAACACGGCGCAGGCGCGGGCCGCAGCCGCTGAGCAAGCGTGGGCACTGGAGGTTGCGCCCTTCTGGGCATTCGTGGGCACCTCCAAACGCGGCATTTGCGGGCTCGCAGCCTGGAGCCGGGTCAAGGGCGGCCTGGTCGAGGGCAGTGAGGATTGAATGGTGCGCGGCGGCCCGGGATTGGCAGGCGCGCCGCCCCGTTCTCCGGCCCTCCCCTTCAAGCGCGGCAATGCAGTTGGACGAGTGGCGCCCCGAAAATTTCGGGTTGCTGAACCCTGATTCCTCACCTAGTAAGGGCGCCCATGATTAGAAGAGCACCACTATACGGAATATTTGGTGCGGCCTTGACGGTCGTAACATCAACCATCCCGAACGCAGCCAGTGCGGCGACTTCCGGCGACGTCCGTCACGTCCGGTTGACCGCCTACACCCATTCGGAGGGGGGTCGGGGAGGACGCCTCAATGCGCATGGTGCTCGACTCCACGTCGGGAGCGCGGCTGCTGACTGGTCGCGTTTTCCTTACGGCACCCGTTTCCGGCTACGAGGGCGAGGCGAGGTTTTTATGGTTGATGATTACGGGTCCGCCCTCGTCGGCACGAACACGATCGACCTGTACATGCCATCCCACCGGTCGATGAATCACTGGGGCGTCCGCCACGCCGACATCGAACTGCTGGAAATGGGCGATTTCGAGAAGAGCCGCCAGATCCTGAAGGGCCGCGCGCGCCACTCGGGTTACGTCCGCCGGATGCTGCACGCGCTGGAGAGGCGGTAAGGGCGCCGTCATCCCTCGATTGCCGCCCGCCACCGGCAATCCGGACGACAAGATTCTCACGCCGCGCCGGAGGCGGCGCGGCGTGGCCTGGGGTGAGCGCAACCTTGCGATCCCTGCTCTTTGCGATTGTCCCTGCGCTGCATTTCACGCTACATGTGGAAGCTCTTTCAGCTTTCCCATGAGGTTACTGCTGCTTGCGTTCGCTTTAACTTTTGCCGTTAGCGCGCCACTCTTCGGGCAGGCGGCCCAAAAGAATCAAGGCCCGGTCGAGATCACTTCGGACGGCGGAACGCGCTTCGAGGGCGGGGTCGCGATCGCGGATAACAACGTGCAGGTTATCTACGGCGACGCGGCCATCTACTGTGACCACGCCGAGTACAACCCCGACACCCACGAAGTGATGGCGCGCGGGCACGTACGGATCTACCGCGAAGGCAGTGCCTTCACCTGCGATCGGGCGTTTTACAATTTGCAAACCAAAGAGTTCAAAGCGGCTGATTTCGGGGGGCAGAGGCTCCCATTTCAAGTCCTCGGCGAGAACGTGGTCAATACGGCTGACAATCGGACCACCATTTGGCATGCATCTCTGACGACCAGCGACTCGTCGATCCCGGACTATGAAATCCGGGCGCGCCGGGTACGCATCTATTCTAATGACCGCGTCATTTTCTCCAACGTCACCCTGTACGTGCACGACATCCCGGTCTTCTGGTTCCCGTACCTGTACCAGTCGCTGAACGAGCAGTTTTCTTACAACCTTTCTCCGGGCTACACCAGCACCTGGGGCGCCTACCTGCTCACGATCGTCACCTTTCCGATCACGGACGACATCGACGCGACGGCTCACATCGACCTGCGCAGCAACCGCGGGCCGGCGCTCGGCTTCGACGTGAATTACTCGTTCGGTGACCAGGACCAGATCACCGGCAGGCTGCGCACCTACGCGCTTTACGACACGAACCCCAACGTCAACGAAACCTCGCTGGACCGGGCGCCGATTTCTCCGGGCCGGTATCGGATCAGTTACCAGTCGCGCGCGTACATCACCACCGATCTGGTTGCCCAGGTCAACATCAACAAGCTCAGCGACCCCTACATTCTGCAGGACTATTTCGCCGCCGAGTTCCAGGTCGACCCGGAGCCGGATAACTTCGCCGAATTGCAAAAACGTGGGGAGGCTTACACGCTGACGGCCTTGACCCGGTTTCAGGCCAACCGGTTTTTCGAGACCACGGAACGGCTGCCGGAACTCCTTGGGGAGGTGGCTCGGGTACCGCTCTTTAACGGGCCCGTTTTCTACGAAGGCCAAACCGGTCTGGCCAACCTGTACCGGAGCTTTAACGGCGGCAGCCCGAACCCGAGTTACGGCTCGTACCGGATCGATACGTTCCACCAACTTACCGCGCCCGAGACCTTATTCGGCTTTTTGTCGGTCGTACCGCGGGCCGGCCTCCGGGCCACCTACTACAACCCGACCGGCACCTTCATCCCGAGTCCCGACAGCGGCACCGTGTTCACGCCGCCGCCCACCGGCGCCCCTCCCGGCACGATCGAGCGCAGAAGTCCCGGAATCCGGTTTCTCTACAACCTCGGGGTGGAGGCTTCCTTCAAGCTGTCGCGCGCCTTCGAGGACGTGCAGTCGCGCTGGCTCGGCCTGGACGGGCTCCGGCACGTGATCCAGCCCTACACCGATTTTTCGTACGTCAACACTCCCACCCTTAAACCTCAGAGCCCGATCAACCCGATCGCGCAACCCGGGGACATCCTGCCATTCGACCGCTACATCCCGGGCACCCAGGAGCCGCCGATCGAATTCCCGCAATTCAATTCCATCGACTCGATCGATCACTGGACCATCTGGCGGATCGGGGTGCGCAACCGGTTGCAGACCCGGCGTGACAACTCGACCCTGAACTGGATCGACATCGACTCGTTTATCGACGTGAATTTCAAGAACCCGTATGAACTGGGCTCCTATTCCGACCTCGTCACACGAGTACGCTTTAACCCGGTGCCGTGGCTCAGCCTCACCCTCAACAGCCAACTGCCGGTTCTCTACCGCAACGGATTCACCGAGGTCGATACTTACTTGACCTGGACGGTCAACCCGAGCGTGTTTGTCTCGCTCGGGGACGCCTACCTGACCCACAATCCGAGCCTGCCGGACAGCCACCAGATCAGCGTGCAGACGTACCTTCGGCTGAATGAGAACTGGGGCTTGAGCGTCTACGAGCAATACGAGACGTTTTCGGGCCAATGGCAGCTGCAACGTTACCAGATTCACCGGGACCTGAGCAGCTGGGTCGGAACGCTCAGCCTGCAGGTGCAGGACAACGGGGGCGGCAAACGCAGCGTAACCCTGTCGCTTGCCCTCACGCTGAAGGCGCTGCCGCAATTTGGCCTGCCGGTCAACCTTCTGCCGAGCAGCGCCCTTCAATAGGTAAAGCGAATAGGTAGGTAAAGCGAATCGCGTCTGGACAAAAGCTGGTTTAGCCGTATTAAAACTGTTCTCTTATTTCTTCTATGGATATAGCAATTATAGGGTCCGGGTACGTCGGGCTGGTTACCGGAGCCTGTTTCGCCGATGTCGGCCACAACGTTATCTGCGTCGACAACGACGAGCGGAAGGTCAAAACGCTGCTGGCCGGTCACATTCCGATTTTCGAACCGGGCCTCGAAGAACTCGTGCATCGGAACGTTTCGGCGCACCGGCTGCATTTTACGAGCAGCATCGAAGATGGCGTCGACCGGTCGCAGGTGGTCTTCATAGCCGTACCCACGCCGCCCCAGGCGGACGGCAGCGTTGACATGACGTACATCGAACAGGTGGCGCGCGAGATCGCCGCGGTGATGAAAGATTACCGGGTCATCGTTGATAAGAGCACCGTTCCGGTCAAGACGGGCGAAAAGGTGGCCAACACGATCCGGCGCTACAACAAGGCAGGGGTCGATTTCGACGTGGTCAGCAACCCTGAATTTCTCCGTGAAGGTTGTGCGGTTCATGACCTGATGTGCCCCGATCGCATCGTGATCGGTTCCAGCAACGACCGGGCGCTGGCGTTGATGAAGAAGGTATACGAGCCGTTTATGGCGCCGATCATGGTCACCGACATCAACAGTGCGGAGCTTATCAAACACGCTGCAAACTCGTTCCTGGCCCTCAAGATTTCTTACATCAACGCGATCTCGGCGATCTGCGAAGCCAGCGGCGCCGACGTGGAGAAAGTGGCCGACGGCATCGGGGCCGACAAACGGATCGGACGCGCCTTCCTGAATGCGGGTCTCGGCTACGGCGGCTCGTGTTTTCCGAAGGACCTGGCCGCATTTATCGCCATCAGCGACGAACTGGGCGTTCCGTTCAATCTGCTCAAAGAGGTTCAAAGAATCAACCGGACGCAGCGCGAGCGTTTCGTGAAGAGGGTTCGGGAGACCCTGTGGGTGTTGAAAGGCAAGCGGATCGCGGTTTGGGGGCTCACGTTCAAACCGGATACGGACGACGTGCGCAGTTCCGTGGCGATTGATGTCGTCAACGACTTGCTGCGGGAAGGCGCCGACGTGGTTGCCTATGATCCCAAGGGCATGGACAAAGTTCGTGAATGGAACCTGTGCAAGGGTGCCATGCTGGCCGATTCGGCCCTGGACGCCGTGCGCGACGCCGAAGCGCTGGTGATCGCCACGGAATGGAACGAGTTTGAGGCGATCAACCTCGAGCACGTCCGCAAGATCATGCATACCCCGATCGTGTTCGATGGCCGTAATCAGTTCGATCCGGCGACGATGAAAGACCTCGGATTCCGGTATTACGCGATTGGACGCGGCGACGTCGCGTAGGCGAGACGTCGCGCACGTCAGTCAGGTCCTTGTTGTCGTCACCGTTGCGCTTCATCCGGCTGCACCCCGGCCGTCGTGGCGCACGTTGAATTCCGTCGCGCGTGAAGGCACCGGACGAGCTTGCTTGCGGGCACGCGAAGTTGCGCGGCCCGCGCATGAGAATCCGGTGACAACGGACGAGTCTTGTGGAATTTTAAGCCATCCGTCCTGCCCCCGATGTTTCCCCCTAGGGCATTGTTTTTCGGCAGGGTGGAGAGAGGCTTATGCTAGGAAAGAACCCGCGCTTATGTTGTCTAAAAGCGCTGCAGCGCTGGGAAGCGGGGCGCGAATTTGCCGACGACGTGCTGCACGACACCCTGCAGCATTCCGGGTTGAACGGGGTGAACCGCTCGTTCGTCACGGAGACGTTCTACGGGGTGATCCGGAACCGTTCGTACCTTGACTTTATCATCCAGCACTTTCGCAGCAGCGGTCTGGATCTCCCGACGCGTCAGGTTTTGCGGCTGGGGGTGTATCAGCTTTACAAGATGCGAATCCCGGACCACGCGGCGGTCTACGAGACGGTGAACATCGCCGGACCGGCGCGGACCCTGGTCAACGCCATCCTGCGCCGTTCGATCGTCCAGAAAAACGAAGTGCTGGGTGAACTCGAGCAGGCGCCGGTCTACATCCGGTACTCGCACCCGGAATTTCTCTTTCGTCGCTGGGAGAATCAGCATGGACCGGTGAACGCCGAACGTTTGTGCGTCTGGAACAACCAGCCGGCCCGCATTTTCGTGCGGGCAAATCGTCTGCGCGTTACGCCGGGTGAATTGCTGGAAAGCCTGCCCGAGGCCAAGCCGCTTCCCGAACACCCCGACTGCCTCCAGGTGCCGCACCTCCCGATGTCATGGATCAATTCGGGGGTGGCGTACGTACAGGACCCGAGCACGCTGATGGCGTGCGACCTCCTCGCCGCTCAGCCGGCCGAAACTGTGCTGGATGCATGCGCCGCGCCTGGCGGAAAAACCGGCTACCTGGCCCAGCTCATGGAAAACCGGGGCCGGCTGGTGGCGACCGATTATGAAAAGGTCCGGCTGCACCGGCTGGAGCACAACCTGGACCGGCTCGGCGTCGCAAATGCGACCGTGCTGCAGCTGGACTGGCTGCACGCGACCCCGCCTTTTCCGCCGCAGACGTTCGACGCGATTCTGATCGACGCCCCTTGCACCAACACCGGCGTCATACGGCGCCGGACCGACGTGCGCTGGCGTCTGACGCCGCAGGATTTTGGCCGGATGCAGCGCTTGCAAATCCGCATCCTGGAATCGGTGCTGCCCTACCTGAAGGTGGGCGGACGCGTTGTCTACAGCACCTGCAGCATCGAAGCGGACGAAAATGACGAAGTTGTGCACCAGGTACTGGCGCATTCTCCCGAAGTCGAACTGGTCACCACCCGCCAGGTCGTGCCGACTCGCGACGAACTGGACGGTGCATACGCCGCCCTGCTGCGCCGGACCCAATAGCCTCTGCGTGCATCCCTCGCGAATCCCTCGGTGACCGGCACGGCCGGGTAAGGGATGCAGGCTCAGTGCTGGCCCACCACCTGATTGCGCTCGTTGACGATGATAATCTGAGGCTGGTGGGTCCTCGCCTCTTCCGTCGTGAAAAGACCGAAGCTCATGATCGTGAGCCGGTCACCCGGCTTTCCCAGGTAAGCGGTCGCGCCGTTTAACTCGATGAGGCCTTGTTCACGAACGCCGTAGATGACGTAAGTCTCGAAGCGCTCCCCGTTACCCATGTTGCCGACCAAAATTCGCTCGTACTCCTCCAGGCCTACCCGCTCGGCCAAGTCAGCCGAAATCGTCAGGCTGCCCTCGTAATTCACGTTGGCAGCGGTGACGCAAGCGCGGTGGATCTTTGATTTCAGGAGCGTAAATTGCACAGCGTTGATTGTAGCGCGGATCGACGCATTGAAAAGTCGATGGCGGTGCGAAACCGAAACGGCCGGTCATTGCGCATGGCCATCCCGGCGCACGATGCACGCCTCCCAAACGGCCACCAACCGTGCGAGCACCTCGCGTAATTCGGCGCGGTGCCCGGATACTTTCCTCACGGCATCGGCGTCGAACGCGATCGCGTCAATTCCATAGGCGCGGCACAGGAAGAGGGCTCGTTCATTATGAAACCTTTGCGAAATGACGGTTAACTCGCGGGCTGAAAACACGGTCCGGGCGCGCAGAATCGAGTCAATGGTGCGCACCCCCGCGGGGTCGAGGAGCAGCACCTCGGCGGGAATCCCGCGATTCATCAGCGCACGCCGCATGTCTTCGGGCTCATTGCAGTCCGGCTCGGTACCGTTGCCGCTTAGGATCAACTTGCGAACCTTCCCGCCGTGGTAAAGGGCAGCGGCCGCCTCCACGCGTGCCCGGAAATATTGGTTGGGCCGCCCGGAAGGGGCTAACCGGGATGTCCCCAGGACGAGGCCGATCTCGCGCGTGGGCACCGCGTCGAGGTCATCATAGAGACGGCCCCGGCCGGCGCTGCCCACCAGGTACTGGGCCCAGACTGCCGTTCCGGCAAAGATAACACCCGAAACGACCAATCCCGCCGGCACCCACGGGAGAACTCCGTTGATCCAGGACTGAAAACTCCGTAAGCTCATGGCGTTCTCGTTCTTCCGGGCATGGCCGGCAACGTTAGGGGAAAGATGCACAGGATTCCAGGCTTCAAAACCGGACGGCATCGATTTTAAGGTATGCGACCGTTCGGGGTTCTGCTAAACGTTCCGGTTGATTCGCTGCCGATATGTCGATGCGCAGTTCCCGGAGTTCCCAGCAGGGCGTCAAAGCACAGGCCGCGCCTGCACATCCGAAAAAAATGCCCGCTCCCGTAAACTCACAGTTGCCCGGCCCGGGGCGTGTCGACGGATCATCGGGCGTACGCTCACCGCTGCTCGTCCCGCCGGGCAGGGCACGCCCTGACGGGCGGCAACCGGCGATGCTCGGCCGGCGCCAGGAGATCAATCTGCAGCTTAACCAGCTCATCGACGCCGCCATCCTGGTCGCATGCCTTTACCTTGCGTACGCGTTCCGGAAGTTCCTAAGTACCCAGATCCCGAGCCTCGACCCGCTGGAGTCCACCACCGCATACCTCTGGCTGGTCGTGCTGATCATCCCGTTCGGGCCGTTGCTCCTGGACCTTCAGGGTTTTTATAACGTTTCCCTCCGGAAAACGGCCGTACGAACCTTTTCCCAAGCCATGCAGGCCCTGTTATGGCTTTGCGTCCTTATCGGGGCGTGCGCGATTCTTTTCAAACTCAGGATCAGCAGCCGCTCCGTGTTGATCCTGTTCACCGGCATCAGCGCCGTGGCCCTGCTTCTGAAGGAGCGAATCCGGATCGCTTACCTGCGCAACCGCGCCCGGCGAGGCCAGTATCGGGAACGGGTGGTGCTGGCGGGATCAACGGAAGAAATTGAACAATTTACCCGCCGGGCCGGCACAGACATGATGGCGGAAGTGGATATTGTCGAGACCATCGACATCTCGCGCGAACCCATTCCCAACCTGGTGCGGGCCTTGCATCAACATTCCGTCGGCCGGGTGATCTTTTCCGCTTCCCGCGCCGAACTCAGCAGGGTCGAAGAAGCGATTGCCGCCTGCGAGGTTGAAGGGGTCGAAGCATGGCTGGTGGCGGATTTTATCAGGACGTCGATTGCTCGACCGGCCTTCGACGCGTTCGGCGCCCAACCGATGCTGGTCTTTCGTTCGACCCCCGATGTCTCGTGGACGCTCCTGGTCAAGCGCACGATTGACCTGCTCGGAGCGCTCGCGGGTCTGGTGCTGCTGGCTCCCCTCCTGCTTGTCGCCGCCCTGGCGATAAAACTGACCAGCCCGGGCCCGGCCATCTTCTCGCAGGAACGCTGCGGCAAACACGGGCGGCCGTTCCGCATGTACAAATTCCGGTCCATGTACTCGGATGCCGAGCAGCGACGGCACGAACTGGAAGCGTACAACCAGATGAGCGGCCCGGTCTTCAAGCTCGATGACGACCCGCGCATCACCCCGCTCGGGCGCATCCTGCGGAAGTACAGCATCGACGAACTCCCGCAATTGGTGAACGTGTTGCTCGGGCACATGAGCCTCGTGGGGCCGCGCCCGCTGCCGACTTATGAGGTTGAAAACTTCGCCAACACGGCGCAGCGCCGGCGCTTGAGCGTGAAACCCGGGTTGACCTGCCTCTGGCAGATCAGCGGGCGCAACAAAGTCCGGGACTTTGAAACCTGGGTGAAGCTCGACCTTGAGTACATCGATAACTGGTCGATCTGGCTGGATGTTCGCATCCTCCTGCACACCGTGCCGGCGGTCTTGTTCGCCGACGGAGCCACGTAGGGCGGCCAGTGAAACGCCACAAATGCCACAAGCGGAAAAATGCCACGCATGACCGATTTCGGTTTGTAGATTGCCTGGCGTTCTTCGGCTCGTGGCATTGGTTCGCCTGCAACGATGAGGATGCCACAAGCGGTAAAACGGCATGGACGCCATGGATGACCGGCGCCCCAGCTGTGGCATCCTGCTTTACCACGCCGGTGGAATCTTTTGATTCCTCAGCCGTGTGGTGTCAGGGAGGGAGGTCCCGAATCAGGTACGCTTCCGCTTCTATTTGTGGCATTTTTCCGCTTGTGGCATTTGTAGCATTCCATCCACTCCTCATCGGGCGCCGATCGGCTCGTAGAACCGCAACGCGTCGACCTCGGACACCAGTTCCTTCAAAGGGTAAGCCGTCCGTTCATCCGGCTGGGCGGGATCCTGAATCAGGTAATCGAACCCTTGCTTGCCGGAGATCACGACAAAGTGGGTAACCCCGCTGGCCAGACGCACCCGGACAATCACCGGATTTCTCCGCAACAAGTTCTCGTCGATAAGGTGGTAAGAAGGCAGGTCTTCATAGTGAGCGACCGGCTTCGGCTGGACGGCAGCCGCCTTTTCCCAGTACAGCCAGCCCTGCGGTGTATAGCCTTCGTGCGCGGTCAAAAACTGATTGAGCCGATCGGGATCAACCTCCACCCCATAATAAGCCAGGACCATGGCGGCGCTGGTCACGGCGCAGCCCTCAGCGCCCAGAGAGGATGAGGTCGGCCCGAGCGGTTCCTCCGCCCAGCGCGGGTCGGCTTGGCAGAAATGACGCACGGGCAACTCATACCGATTGATGAAGTAAAGGCCCCCTGAAGCCGAGACCCGCCGCAACCCGAAGTAATACCAGGATCCGATCGCTCCCAGGGCAGACAGGAACAGCGCGATCAGCGTTAACCCCGCGATGATTCGAAACCAAAACCTCCGTCGTGCGCCGGCCACCGCCAATTCTATAACAGCGGAGTTGCTGTGTAAAATTTTGGTGTTACTCTCGGACTTACGGTGGATCTTACCACTTTCACCGATACGGATTCATGAGCCTTAGCGCCTCCTATTACAATCGCAAGGTTCTACTTGCCGTAGTGATCATCGTACCGTTGGTGGTCGCAGGGGTCTTTTACCTTGTGTCGTTGGAGCTGAGCGCCGATCAGGAGCGGGCGATGCAGGCACTCCGCCGTACGAACGAAGTGATTGCACGCGTCAACGACCTGAGCCGCTCGCTGCACGAAGCGGAAAGCGGTGCACGCGGATACCTGCTGACCGGTGATCCCCTTTACCTCACGCATGTCCGATACGCGCGTCTGCAGTCCCTCATCCTGCTGCCTTACCTGGAGCGATTGATGCAGGATGACCTCCTGCAGTCACAACGGCTGGTGGAGCTGCGAACCGCCATCCACGACAAGTTTGCGGACGTGGAACAGCTCATTGGCTTGGTGGAGACGCGCCGCCGGGACGACGCGGTCCGGCTTTTCAACGAGCACGCCGGGCTGAAAAAAATGCGCTCCATCCGCGCAACCCTGGACGTGATCGGCGACGAGGAACAAAAGGTGCTCGCAGCGGGCCGAAAGGCCGTTCGCACCAAGATGACGGTCCGCGAAAACCTGTTTACCGCATTACTGTTTCTGGCTGCGAGCGTGGTGGTGGGGGCCGGCATCCTGGCGCTTCGCGTCCAGCAGTTGCAGGGCATCATTACGATTTGCGCGTGGACCCAGCGCGTGAATTATAAGGGACGATGGATGCGCATGGAAGAATTCCTCTGGGAACGGTTTCGCGTCAGAGTTTCGCATGGAATTTCCGAGGAGGCGTTTGACGGGGTGATGGGTATCGTTGGCAAGAACCTCACGGTTTCCGACCATCGCGGCGACCGGGCGGCAGAGGTGAAGCACGACGATGGGCGGCAGACGACGCGTTGGGGTTAGCCTTGCCCGTTTCACGCCTCGTCCTTACGGCGTTCGTCAGCCTGCTGTTGCTTGGTCTGGCCGGCTGCGCTGACATTGGGAGTTCATCGGGCAGCCGCAGCACGCTTTGGCGTATTCAAGGCGAGCACAACGTCGTTTACCTCCTTGGGTCGGTTCACACGCTGCCCAGGAGCGCTTACCCGCTGAAACCCGCCTTGCAACGGGCCTTCGATGAGTCGCAGCGAGTCGTTTTCGAGATCAATCTCGGGAACGTTACGTCCCGGAACGTCACCCAGGAATTCAAGCGCACCGGGTTCTATCCTCCCGGCGAGACCCTCGCCGAACACGTATCCCCGGGTACGGCCGCCATCCTGCGGCGTACACTGCCTCAGCTGGGCATTTCGTGGGAAAGCGTGCAGCGTTTCCGGCCGTGGTTCCTTGCTGAGCTGTTAAGCTCGCGGTACATCGAAGCGGTCGGTTTCCATGCGGACCTCGGCATCGACGAATACTTTTACCGGCAGGCGCGTGCCAGACGCAAGGCGGTCCAGGGACTCGAAACCCTCCGCGATCAGGCTGAGATTCTGAGCCGCTTTACCGACCGTCAGAGTGAGGAGTATTTACGGTCGACCCTGACCGGGTTGCCGGCCTATTCTGCCGTGCTGCGCGTGGTGGTCACGGCATGGCAGAACGGCCAGATTGACCTGCTTGATCAATTATTGAACCAGAACGAGCGCAATGATCCGCGGGAGTTTCGCCTCTTGTTCGCCGATCGCAACGCCAAATGGCTGCCGGAGATCGAAGGCTTTACCCACCGCCGGGAAAACGTGCTCGTCGTCGTCGGCACCGGGCACCTGGTCGGCAGCGACGGCGTGATCGAGACCTTGCGCCGCCGCGGCTTCCACGTGCAGCAGATGTGACCGGTGCCGGGTTCGGAGTTCGGAGTTCGGAGCTCGGAGTTCGGAGGCGTCGTAGAACCGGGTCCGATCACCGCCGAGGGTCACGCTCACCGGGCGGGAAGACGGAATCATCCGCAGAACACGCAGCAAAGAAAAGAGCATCCACAGATTACACAGATTGACACAGATTAAGGTCACACGGCGGCCGTAGCGGGTGTAGCGGGCACGACGTAAGAGTTCACACGGCGAGCCACGGCGACCACGGCGGGGAGAAGAGATACAGACTTGACGTCGGCGACTCTTCCCCAAGCTCGTGGCCGACACCCGTTAGTCGTTAGGCGCCACTTCTTCATTTATGGCATTTTTCCGCTTGTGGCATTTGTGGCATTCTCTGCCGCTCCGAACCCCGAACCCCGCACTCCGAACTTTCCCTATTCGTCCCGGCTCGCCGGCTCTGCCCGGAGCGCTTCGGACACCTTCTCGATCTTGATCAGGTTGGTTCTTCCCGGGGCGTTGTAAGGCGTTCCGGCGGCGATCGCCAGAACATCATCGCCTTTGGCGTGCAAGACCGTGGTGGCGGCTTCGGCGCTCTTCCTGACCAGGTCTGACGTAGAGGTCAGGGGCGGCATCAGCACCGGGTGCACCCCCCAGGTCAACGACATACGCCGGCAGGCCTCCTCACTCGAGCAGAGGGCCAGGACCGGTATCCTGGGCCGATGGCACGCCACCCGGCGGGCGGTTGTGCCCGAGGTGGTGGCCGCAACGATGGCGCGCGCCGAGACCGAGCGCGCGATAAATTGCGTCGCCTGCCCGACCGCGGCATCCAGGTCCGGGCTCTCGCCCAGGCCGGCGGGTCCGGGCAACTCGCCGTTGATCCAGGCCTGTTCGGTACGAAGGGCGATCGTGGCCATCGTCGACACCGCTTCAATCGGGAATTTTCCGACCGCCGATTCGGCCGACAGCATCACAGCGTCAGTCCCGTCCAGGATCGCATTTGCCACGTCCGCAGCCTCAGCCCGAGTCGGCTTATGGTAAGTGATCATCGATTCCAGCATCTGCGTGGCGGTGATCACCGGCACACCCACGCGCCGGCAAGAGGCGATGATGCGTTTCTGCGCAATCGGCACGTCTTCAAAACTCATTTCCAGCGCCAGATCGCCTCGCGCCACCATCACGCCGTACGACTCTTTTACGACATTTTCGATGTCTTCCAGCGCGTTTTGCCGCTCGATTTTCGCCACCACCGGGACTTCGACTCCCCGCTCAGCCAGCGCCTGCTTGAGGAGGCGCACGTCCGAAGCGGACTGAACAAACGAGAGCGCCAGAAAATCGAACCCCTCGGTCACCGCGAAGTCGAGGTCGATGTAGTCTTTGGTGGTCAGTGAGGGAAGCGAGACGAGTCGGTTCTTCAGATTCACGCCCTTGTTGCTCTTGAGTTCTCCGCCACGGGCGACCTCACAGAGCACATCGTGGTTAGGGCGAATTTCAAGCACGTGCAATTCTATGTTGCCGTCATCCAGCAGGATCACCGCCCCGGGAATAACGTCGTGCGACAATCCTTTGAAGCTGACGGCCACTTTCTCCGGCGTACCAAGGACGGGTTCGGACGTCAGAACCAGCTGGCCGCCGACCGTCAACTCGATCGCGCCATTCTGCATCTCGCCTACTCGGATCCGCGGACCGCGCAGGTCACCCAGGATACCAACAAACACGCCCATCTCTCGAGACACCTTACGAATTCTTTCTACGAGGGGTCTCGTCTGTTCAGCCGGGCCGTGGGAGAAGTTTAACCGCGCCACGTCCATCCCGGCCTCAATCAGGCGTCGCAACATCTCCTCGGTGTTGCTGGCGGGCCCGATTGTCGCTACAATTTTCGTTCGTTTCGCAGGTCGTGCCATCGGCGGCACAGTGGCTCATGCTGAAAACCTCCACAAGAGCGAACCGACACCTTCTTTGAAGAATGAGGTTAACGCCTGGCAGGTGCGTGGTGACTCGTGGCCTGCAACCGGCAGCGGGTGTTCGGCGGGGAACAGCGAGGCACCGTTGCCGAAACGCGGAATTGACGCGATACGGCGCAGGGCCCGCTTCCGGTGCCGGATTGTCGCTGGGCGTACCGGCTACGAATCTCCCGTCACCCGTTACAGCCGGCGGGGCAGGCCGTTGCCGGTCAGACCGCGTCCTGAACCTCAATCCCGATGAATCTCAGGGCCCGTATCGCCGCATCCAGCTGCGTCTGGCGCACAAGGACGTAATCGGTATCGTAGGTGCCGATGGGCAAAATGCCGACGCCTGCCTGGGCGAGCGGCGCAGCCACCGACACCAGGAGACCGACCAGGTTCAGGTCAAAGGGTCCCTGCAGCCGGAAAGCACGCCAATCGCGGCTGGCCTCGATCTCCGGCGCGATACATTCCTCGGGGCAGATTACGGTAAGGTCCTCACGGGTACGGGTAATCGAAACGAACGTTCCTTTTTCGGCCCATACCGGGACAGAAGCGCCGGCGTCAAGGCGGCAGATGGCGAGGTGTTCAGGTAAAATCGAAACCGTAAGCTTGGAGCGCGACATAACGGAGTAATCGACCGTATTAGCGTGGGATGTAAAACCTCGCGCAAATTTGCGAAACCGCAAACAGGAATTTAGGCGCGGAGCCGGCGGGCGATCGGCCGGGACCGGTGCCGGAGCCTCAAGCCCGCGCCTCCGCGGTTTCGACCAGACGATCACGGCGGCGCAATTCCGGGAACCAGAGCATCCATAACCCAACCACCAAGAGGGTGCCGAGCCCGCCGGCCACCACGGAGGGTACCGTCCCGATCAAGGCAGCGACGGTACCCGACTCAAACTCTCCAAGTTCATTTGAGGCGCCGATAAACACCGAATTCACGGCGGCAACCCGGCCGCGCATGGCGTCGGGCGTGTCGGCCTGGACCAGCGTTTGGCGGATGACCACGCTCACCATATCGGAGGCTCCGAGGACAAAGAGGAAGGGCAGCGCAAACGCCAGCGAAGGTGAAAGGCCGAATCCGATCGTGGCAAGCCCAAAGACGGCCACGGCTTGAAACATGCGCAGGCCGGTCCGGCGTCCGAGCGGGCGGTGGGCGATGATGCCGGCCATCAAGAGTGCGCCCAGGGCGGGCATGCTCCGCAAGAGGCCCAGCCCCCACGGGCCGGCATGATAAAGGTCACGCGCATAGATCGGCAAAAGAGCGGTTGCCCCGCCGAACAGCACGGCGAAAAGGTCAAGGCTGATCGCTCCGAAGATGACCGGGCGCGCCCAGATGTAATGGATCCCGGCGACGAGCGTCTTCCAGGTGGTCTGGGACCGGGGCACCTGCTGGCGCGGCGTCCTGAGGAACACGAGGAGCAGCAGGCACACCAGAAAGAGTGCGGCCACGGCGCCGAAAACCATCGTACCGCCGAAGGCATAGAGCAGACCGCCCAACGCCGGGCCGGCCACGCTGGCCAGTTGCCAGGCGCTGGAACTTAACGCGATCGCATTCCCGAGGCGGCCGGGCTGCACAAGGTTCGCGAGGAGAGCTTGAGAAGCAGGGTTTGCGAAGGCCCTGGCTGAACCGATCAGCAAGGCCAGAACATAAAGCGGCCAGATTATGGCGATTCCCAGTGCAGTGAAACTGATCAACGCAAGTGCGCAGCCCGTCATCACCCCGTAAGAGGCAAGGAGGATCTTCCGCCGGTCGATGACGTCAGCCAGGTGGCCGGTCACCAGGGCCAAGGCGACGCTGGGCAGAAAACCCATCAGGCCGATGATGCCAAGCGCAAACGGGCGGTGGGACAACGAATAGACGAGCCAGCCCATGGCAACCGTTTGCATCTGCCAACCCAGGCCGCCCAGGAAACGCGCGCTCCAGAAAAGCGCAAAGTTGCGGTCCGCGAAGGCAGCCCAACCGCCGGTACCGGGGCGGGGGCCGGCCTTCATAAGGACGGCCAGGCGCACCTGAACGCGGCACCCCAGGCCGGCCCGACGGCCGGAAGGTGGCTTGCGCAGCCTGCCTTACCGGCAGGAAGCGGTGAGCGCAACGAAAAAATCTGCCGCATAGATCGGGAGTGCCGGACTGCCGGGCACCCGCCAACTAAACCCGGGAATCCCGCCGCTGGCAAACGCGGGACGGTAATTCCCGGCAGCCGGATCCGGGTACTCCCAAAATGCTTGCCCCGGGCACCGGCCCACCCTGGCTTCGAGTTGCAAATCCTTCGTCGCAGTGCATGGTGAGCCCTCTTTGGCATGCAGAAGCTTCCAGGGTTCCGTGACTTTTACCCGAATGAATGCACGTTCCGAAACTACGTTTTCGAAACGTGGCGCCGCGTTGCGCGCAATTACGGGTTCCAGGAATATGACGGTCCCACGCTTGAGCCGACTGACCTTTACCGGAAAAAAAGCGGCGAGGAACTGAAGACGCAGCTCTTCCGCTTTGATGACCCGGGTGAGCGTGATGTCTGCATGCGGCCGGAAATGACGCCCACCCTGGCCCGGCTGGTGGCGGCCCGGGAACGCGACTTCCGGAAACCGATCAAATGGTTCAGCATCGCGCCGTTCTTCCGGTTCGAGAAGGCGCAGCGGGGCCGGCTGCGCGAATTTTACCAGCTCAATTGCGACCTGATCGGCGACGCCTCGCCGGCCGCGGATGCTGAACTCCTCGCCCTTACGGTGGCGCTGTTCCGTTCTTTCGGTCTGACCCAAAATGATTTCTACGTTCGCCTCAACAACCGCGAACTCTGGGCCCGCTTTCTCGCCGATCGCGGCATGCCGGCGGAGCGGCTGCCGGAATTTCTGGCCGTCATCGACAAGCTCGAACGGGATGAAGAAGGCACGACGTCAAAGAAACTGGGCGCGTTCGGGCTGAACCTGGAGGAGGTGAAACGGTTCGTGGCCACCCCGACGGACCAACTGCCCGGCTTCGAAGAGTTATTCCGGGAACTGCAGCTCCGGGAGTTGGAACCGTTCATTGAGGTTGACCTTACCATCGTGCGCGGCCTCGATTACTACACCGGTCTCGTTTTCGAGGTGTTTGACCGCAGCCGGCAAAACCGGGCCCTGGCCGGGGGAGGCCGGTACGACGGCCTTATCAAAACCATCAGCGACGGCGACGTCGATCTCCCGGCGGCCGGTTTTGCCATCGGCGACGTGGTTCTCGGCAATCTGATCGAGGAGGTTGAGCACGCCCGGACCCGCGCCGAGGCCTACCGGCGGGCGGCGCGGCTTCAGGCGTTCGTGATCGTGGCCGCCGAAGAACGGCGCGCCGAGGCCCTGAAGCTGGTCGAGCAACTGCGAAGCCAGGGCTGCGCCACCGATTACAGCCTGCACCCGATGAAAGTGGGCAAACAATTTCAGCTGGCCGAAGCTGCCGGCGCACAATACGCGCTGGTCGTCGGCCAGGAATGGCCGTCGCTCAAAATCAAACGCCTCGCCGACCGCGTCGAGGAAACCGTGTCGCTGCCGGAACTTTCTCAAAAGCTTGGCCTGACGCCCCCATATGTACCGCACCCATACCTGTAACGAACTCCGATCGCCTGATATCGGCCGGCAAGTGACGCTGGCCGGCTGGGTGGCCTCGCGCCGGGACCATGGCGGCGTGATCTTTATCGATCTCCGGGACAGGGAAGGACTGACCCAGGTCGTTTTCCGCCCGGAATTAAACGCGAGCGTGGCGGAAGCGGCCCACACGGTGCACGATGAGGACGTCGTCCAGGTTCACGGCAAGGTGGTGGAACGAATCCCGGGGACCGTTAACCCGAAACTCGATACGGGCGAAATCGAAGTGGTTGCGTCCGAACTCGTCGTCCTCAACCGCGCCGCCCCCCTGCCCTTCCCCCTGGACGCGCACGTCAGCAACGAGGATCTGCGGCTGGCCTACCGCTACCTGGACCTGCGGCGTCCCGCCATGCTCCAAAACCTGCGCACGCGGCATACCCTCAACCGGGTCACGCGGGAGTACCTTGACCGGCACGGCTTCATCGAGGTGGAAACGCCCATTTTGTCGAAAAGCACCCCCGAGGGCGCCCGGGAATTCCTGGTGCCGAGCCGCGTTTACCCCGGCCGGTTCTACGCTTTATCGCAATCACCTCAGCAGTTTAAACAGCTCCTGATGGTAGGCGGCATTGAGCGTTATTATCAGATCGCCAAATGCTTCCGTGACGAGGACCCGCGTGCGGATCGCATCACCGAACTGACCCAGATTGACCTGGAAGCTTCGTTCATCGAGCGTGAGGACGTTATCCGGCTCGTCGAAGGGCTTCTGGCCGAGATTTTCCGGGCAACCCGCGGCATTAACGTGCCGGTCCCATTCCTCCGGCTCACCTATCGGGAGGCCATGGACCGCTTCGGAAGCGACAAGCCCGATATGCGCTTCGGCGTCGACCTGGTCGATTTCAGCGACACATTCCGGGATTCCCAGTTCAAGGTTTTCCGGGGCGCACTCGACCAGGGAGGCGTGGTGAAGGCCATCAACGCCAAAGGGTTCGCCGGCGTCACCACGGGCCAGATTGACGAACTCACCGAACTGGCCAAGTCCAGCGGCGCCAGGGGCCTTGCCTTCATCAAGGTCGAAAACGGCGAGTGGAAGTCGCCGATCACCAAGTTCCTGAGCGATTTCGAAAAGGCAGCCTTGCAGGAGAAACTGGCGATCGAGGAAGGCGATCTGATTCTGTTCGGCGCCGGCCAATGGGAAACGGTCTGCACGGTTCTCGGGCGCATTCGCTTGCGCATCGCCGAACTCTGCGCGCTGGAGCGCGATCCGGCTGACCTCAAATTCCTTTGGGTACTCGATTTTCCGCTGATGGCCTATGATGCCGCGGACAACAAATGGAACGCGATGCACCACCCGTTTACGCGGCCCAAAGCCGAGGACATTCCGCTCCTGGAACGCGGTGAGTACGGCAAGGTCCGCGCGGAAGCCTACGACGTTGTGCTTAATGGCGTTGAGATCGGCGGGGGCAGCATCCGGATCCATGAGGGGGATCTGCAGGCAAAACAGTTCGCGGCACTAGGCATTTCACCCGAGCAGCAACAAAAACTGTTCCGCCATTTGCTCGAAGCATTCCGGTACGGCGCACCGCCGCACGGTGGCATCGCTTTGGGCATCGACCGTTTGCTGATGCTCATTACGGACACCGCCAACATCCGCGACGTGATCGCCTTTCCGAAAAACAGCCGTGGTTTTGACCTATTAACGGAAGCGCCGAGCCCGGTCAGTGATCGCCAGCTTCGCGAACTCCATCTCCAGGCCCGCAAACCACAGTAGAGACAAGCAGCGGTCAATGCCGCTCAATTTCGGGGTGCCGGCGGGGCGAGCGAACGGGCGTAACGATGACCCGCGCGCCCATTGACCCCGAAACGGTCAAAGATCAAAGAAACGAAGCCCAGGATTGTAGCCCGGGCCCCGGCCCGTTCTTGCGAGCCGCCAGCGCGCTACTTCTTCCCGGGGCTCGGGTTGCCGACGGCGCCCGGACCCTTGTTCGTTCCCGCGCCCTCGTTCTCGCCCGTGCTGTCGGCTTCGGGCGTCCCGCCGGCTCCCGGCTGGGCAGCAGCGGCCGCGGCACCACCAGCAGCAGCGGCACCCGCCGCCTCCTTCTTGATACCTAAAAGCTCCACGTCGAACACCAGGGTCGAACCCGGCTGGATCGTGTCGCCCGCACCCTCATCACCGTAGGCCAGGTCGGAAGGAATGTAGAGCTTCCACTTCGAACCGACCGGCATGAGCTTGAGCGCTTCCGTCCACCCCTTGATCACCCCGTTCACGGGGAAACTCACCGGGCCCCCGTTCTTTTCAGAGCTGTCGAATTCCTGGCCGTTCGTCAACGTGCCGCGGTAATTCGTCTCAACCACGTCCGTATCCTTCGGCTTCGGGCCGTTGCCGTCTTTCTCCACCTTGTACTGCAAGCCGCTCGGCAGCGTCTTCACCCCCGCCTTCTTCGCATTCTCGTCCAGAAACTTTTTCCCTTCGGCTTTGTTTTTTTCGGCCAGATCCTTCATCTCGGTCTGCTTCTTGGCCATCGCCGCCTGCTGCTTCTGAATCAGCTGTTTCTGGAAGCCCTGCAGCGTCTGCTGGATTTCCTGATCATTCAGCGCCGGAGACCTCTTTGCCAGGATGTCCGAGAGTCCCTGAACGAGAGCCTGTTGGTTAAGGTCGACGTCAAGCCGCTGCAACGTGCGGGCGATGTCTACACCCAGGCTGTAGCTCAGTTTGTCCTTGTCGTCCTTCAGGGTGGAGGTACCGGCGGAGGCGGACGGCGCGCTCGCTGACGAAGAAGCCTGCGGGGAACCGGACGGCTGGAGATCTTGCGCGTAGGCTGGAAGTACGCACAGCGAAGCGGCAAAAAGGAGCCATTTCATTAGCATTTGCCCAGATTCACACAAAGCGCTAAGGCCGCAACCAGAAAATCGGCCTCACCAAGCCCGCACGGCTTCAAAGGCGTCAATCCCTCAGTCGCTCTCGTCCATCGTGTCGGGCGTATTCTCGTCCGGCTGCTCTTCCCGTTCCGGCTTTTTCGCTTTTTCCTTGTCCTTCCTGACGCTAGGGTCATTTTTGAAGAGCTCGCGCAGGAGCTCTCCAATCATCGGCGCCGCGGCGGTCCCGCCGTGAACACCCTCGCCTACCGCACCTTCATAGATCGCTGCATACGCGTATTTGGGCGATTCCGCCGGCGCAAACCCGGCAAACCACGCAGCGGTGCGCTCCTTACTTTTCGGCCCCCACTGGGCGGTGCCGGTCTTGCCCGCAACCTTGACGCCTTCAACGCCTGCCGAACCCGCCGTCCCGCCCCGGCCGGATACCACCCCGATCATCCCTTGCCGGATCTGCTGCATCGTCACCGGGCTCAGGCGCAGCATATCCTTGGCCCGGGGGGCATAGCTGTAAACGACTTCATTGTCGACCGTCTGGATCTGGCGCACCATGCGCGTCTGGTACAGCGTTCCACCGTTGCCGATCGTGGCCATCGTCTGCGCCATCTGCACCGGCGAGATCAGAATGTCGCCTTGCCCGATCGAAAAGTTCGCCAGATCGCCGGGCGCGAACCGGCGATGGTAGGTGGCCTGCATGTACTCGTTCGTCGGGATCCTGCCCTCGGCCTCCCCGTTCAGAAGCAACCCCGTTCGTTTACCCAGGCCGAGCCGTTCCGCCCAGGTCACCATGACGTCGGCCCCCAGCTTCAAACCGAGCTGGTAGAACCACGTGTTGCAGGATTGCGTGAGCGCCTCCGGGAAAGTCAGGTCACCCTGGTCGCTCTTGCGCCAGTTATGAAAAATCAGGTTGCCGATCTGCATCGCGGATGAACAATCAAACGCGTCGTCCGGATCGAGCTTATTGCTCTGAAAAGCTGCAACCCCCATAATTACTTTAAAAGTAGAACCGGCTGGGTAAGCCGACCGGTAGGCCCGCGGAAGCAGCGGCAGGGTCGGATCTTTATCCAACGCGGCGTATTTCTGTTCGGAGATCGCCGGCACAAAATCGTTGGGATTGATGGTCGGCCATGAAGCCAGGGCCAATACGTCACCATTGTTCGGGTCCAGCACCACGATGGCCCCGCCCCGCTTCGCGCGCTTTTGGAGGATCCGCTCTGCGAGTTGTTGCATCTTCAGATCCAGCGTAGTCACCACGTTGTAACCCGGCTCCGGGGCGATGGTAATCCGTTCGCCGGTTTTGCGCCCATCCCGGTCAAACGTCAGGTCGAGCTGCCCCGGTTTACCGTGCAACTGGTCATCGAACGTCTGTTCGAGCCCTTCGCGTCCCTCGCTTTCCGGCCAGAGCGGCTCGTTATTCTGAATCGTTTTAGTGCTGAGCCGGCCGGTTTTACCCGTATACCCGATCACGTGACCGGCCGTCGCCCCCTGGGGGTACGTGCGCACGTAAATCGGACGCAGGATAAGTTCGCTCGGCAGACGACTTTTCAGCGATTCGACTTCATTTGCCGGCAGATCCGTCGCGATGTCGAACGGAATCACCCCGCGATTGCGGTAATGTTGGACCACGGCTTCATCGGAAAAGCTGATTGGCCGCCGGGTCAGGGCCCGGGCCACCTCCGCCTGCTTCCGGGCGAACTCCCGGATCTGGGGATCGGTGAAGGTCAGGGGGGTAGGGAACGAAACGCTCAGGTTATAGCTTACCCGATTAACGGCAAAGGCTTCACCGTTCCGGTCCACGATCTGGCCGCGGGGCGCGGGGATGGTCAACACGTACGCCGCAGCCCGGCGCTGCGTTTCCCAGCTCGGGATCAGCGTGGTCGCGCCGTCTGCCTCCGGCGCATTGCCCTCAGCTGCAAGACACCCGGAATGCAAGACCAGCACGAGCGGCAACCAGGCAAAACGGGCAAGCTGACATCTCATGGAGCGCTTAAATCATCACCGGTTTCGAATCGACGCAACCACTTTGTCACACGGGGGATTTGAGATGCCGGAAATTCCCCGACATGAAAAATCCCGCCACTGGCGGAAACCGAAGACCGGTATCAATCCATGGCTTCTCCATTCGCGGCATTTTTCGGCTTGCGGCATTTGCGGTGTCCTGCCCGGAGCCTTGAATGCGGCTCAGTCATTTGTGGCATTTTTCCGCTTGTAGCATTTGTGGCATTGTCAAGCCGCTCTCACGACCGGCTTAGGAAGTGCACGACCGTTTCCGCGAGCCTCTCGTTGAGGCCGGCCGCCGCGGCAATTTCAGCCGCCGAGGCTTTCCGGAGCCGCTCCACGGACCCGAAGTGCTGAAGTAGTTTCTGTTTCCGGGTGGTGGAAATGCCCGGGCAATCATCCAGGATGCTCTCGCTGATCCGCCGTTTCATCAGCAACTGGTGAAAGCCGTTGGCAAAACGGTGCGCCTCATCCCGAATCCGCTGGAGCAGCTGCAACGCACCGGAATCGTCGGGGAGCTGCAACGGAACCGGACGGCCCGGCCGATAAATCTCTTCAAACTCTTTCGCCAGACCGATGATGGGCACATTTTCCAACCCGAGCCGTTCCATCTCGCGGCAGGCGGAGCTCAGCTGTCCTTTGCCGCCATCGACGATAACCAGATCAGGCAACCGCACTTGATGGTCGCTCCGCCCGACCCGGGCGAGCGCCTCGTCCACCGGTTCCTGGTCATATTCGGCAAGGTCCGGCCGGGCGGCGCGTCCCTCCATTAGGACCCGGGAGTAACGCCGTCGGATGACCTCGGCCATGCTGGCAAAGTCGTTCTGGCCCTCGACGGTCCGGATCCTGTACCGGCGGTAATTGGGTTTGTCGGGGACCCCGTTCCGGAAGCAGACCATGGAGGCCACGATGTGGGTCGTCGAGATGTTCGAGATGTCGAAGCACTCCATGAGCGCCGGCGGCGCCGGCAGTTGCAGGGCATCGGCCAGCGCCTTCAGGTCGGCCGCCGGATCCACCGTGCTTGGAAGCGTTTTGCGGGTAAAACGGCGCATCGGCTTCGTGGTCCGCCGCAGGTCCTCAAGCATGTTGCGGAGTTCGGCCGCCTTCTCGAACTCGAGCTTGGCCGCGGCGCTCCTCATCTCCTCCTCGAGTTCCTTGAGCAATTCGGCGGTGCGACCGTCAAGAAACTCACAGGCGCGCAGGACTCGTTCCTTGTATTCTTCGAGGCTTACCTTGCGGATACAAGGCGCTGAACAATTTTTGATGATGTGGTCCAGGCAGCGCCGGTAGTCAGTTTCCCCCGGCTCAGCCACCCGGCAGGAGCGCAGCCCGAACTCCTTGCGCATCCAGTTAAGGGTACTCCGGAGCGACCCCGAATGCGCGAAGGGACCAAAGTAGCGGCACCCGTCATCCTGGCGGAAGCGGGTAAGCTGGAACCGGGGGATGGGATCGTTCAGGTTAACCTTGACGAGCAAAAAACGCTTATCATCCCGGAAACTGATATTGTATTTCGGCCTATATTCCTTGATCAGCTTACCTTCCAGCAGGAGCGCCTCAGGCTCGTTGCGGACCACGTGAAGTTCGAAATCCCATACCGAATCATACAGGGCGCGATTCTTGAGATCGGCTTTCTGCTGGTTTGATGGGAGAAAGTGCTGGGCGAGGCGTTTGCGCAGGTCGCGTGCTTTGCCGACGTAGATGACGCGGTTCAGCCGGTCCTTCATGAGGTAAACGCCCGGCTTATGCGGAACTTCATGCAGCCGTTTGGTCAGGTCAGGCCTCTCATTCAGAACCACAGGCTCCATTAACCAATCTAACCGCGCCTGTCCCTACCGTCCAGCGAGGCGGGCGCACGGCGGGCGACTAAAGTTCAGCGGCGATCTGCCGCCGTCTAAGTTTGATGATCCCGCTCTGCCGGCCGCGGCGGAGGCCTTCGTTGTTTGGTTTGCATCTCCCTGGGGAGTGGTTTTAAATATGCACGGTCCTGAATGAATTTTGTTGCGTTACTGGTTTATCCGCTTTTGGCGCAGGCGGCGGAAAGTTCACCAGCGCCTGCCGCAAGCCCGCAAGCGACGCTGCTGAAGCTTATGCAGGCAGGCGGCTGGGTTATGATCCCGCTGCTGGTTGCGTCGATCATCACGCTGACGCTGGTCCTCGTCTGCATGTTCAGCCTGCGGCGCGGAACGGTCGTGTCCCGACGGTTCATGGAGACCGCCGATGCCTTGCTGCGCAAGCGCGATTACCTTGGCCTGATCGCGATCTCGAACCGGCATTCGGAGGCGGTGGCGCGCATCACTTCGAAGACCCTGGATTTTGCAACCAAAAACCCGTCGGCACCGCTTTCAGCGGTCCGGGAGGTGGCCGAGGCCGAAGGCGCACGGCTGGCCAGCAATCTTAACCGGCGCGTCACCTACCTGGCCGACATTGCCACCCTGGCGCCGATGCTGGGTCTGCTCGGCACGGTGGTCGGCATCATCAACTCCTTCGGCGTGCTCGCCAACAACACCTCCCAGCCCCGGCAGATGCTGCTCGCCGGCGGTGTCGCCCAGGCCCTGGTGACCACAGCCGCGGGCCTTATCATCGGGATTGTCGCCATGGTCTTCTATTCACTTTACCGCGGCAGGGTTGCGTCCATGATATCCGATCTGGAGGCGGCGAGCTCCCACATCCTCAATACACTCGTCATCCAGCAGCAGCGCCGGCAAGAGCGATCCAGGGTGCTCGAGGGCGGCGAAGTCTGAAAGCCGGCCGGCAGACCATGACGACCATCACGGGATGAACTTTCGACGCTACGCCGAGCCCAGGATCCTCGGGTTCATGATCGCCCCGATGATCGACATCCTGCTTGTCGTGCTGGTCTTCTTTATCGTAACTTGGAATTTCGCTCTCACGGAAAACGAGCTTGACGTAAGGGTGCCGAGCGCCTCAAAGGCAAACGAGCCGCAGCCGTACGTCGGGCAGGTGGTCATCAACATCCGGGCAGATGGTACGATCGTCGTTAACCGGCAGCCGAAAACCGGGCCGCAGCTTCTCCAGCAGCTTAAAAAGCTGGCGCAGCTGTATCCGGACCAAGCCGTGATTGTGCGCGGGGATGAAAACGTCAACTACAAACATATTGTCGAAGTGCTGGATATCTGCCGCCAGGCCGACATTTGGAATGTGGCTTTCGCCACGGGGAAACCAGAGCAATGAACTGTCGCCTTCACCTATGGGCCGCCGTGCCCCTGATATCCCTTCTAAGCAGTGGTCCTCTGGGGGCACAGGAAGTTCGGCGCGCCCTGCCGGTGGAAACGCCGGAAGCCGTGCAATCCATGCCCCGTGCCTCGGGCATCGTACCGCGCGCTCTGCCGGTTATCCCCGACGCCGGCGCCCCTTCCATTCTCGATCAGAATATTAATCCGGCCGCCGTCAAGACGCTTAAGCCTGAACCGACGCCCGCCTCGCCCGGCACCGTCGCCGAACCTGACGTGAAGGCGAAGGAGGTTCAGAATAATAATGACGAGATCCGTCTCGCGCCCGGTAACGGCGCCGCTGCCGATTCCGGCGATCCGGCCAAGACGCAGCTCGGAATAGCCGATGGCCTCTACCTCCGCAAGATGTACGATCTCGCGATCCCGGAGTACGAGAAATACCTCGGAGAGTTCGAAGCCGATGCCGATCGGGCCTCAGCCATGTACCGGCTGGCGGAATGTTACGCCAAGCTGGGCCAGGAGGTTCCTGCACTGAACACCTACCGGCTCCTTATCGATGAGGTCGGGCAGGGTGAGTTTGTCGGCAGCGCCGCTTTTCGCCTTGCAACGCGCGCCTTTGACCGCAGAGATTATCTCGAAGCGGCTCCCCTCTTCGGCAAGGCCTACGACAACGCCAAGGCGCCCGAGATCAAGGTCACGGCCCGCTATTATCAAGCCAAGTGCCTCGAACTGGTGGGGCGGAAAGCCGATGCCCGCGGCGTGTACGAGGACGTCGTGCGCAGCAACAACGACAAGAATCCTTACCGCGACGCCGCCAACCTCTCCCTGGCTTACCTGGCCTTGGAGAACAACGAAAAACCTGGGGCCCTGGCCCGCTTCGACCAACTCGGGCGCGAAGCGGTCAAACCGGTGGTCCGGGCGGAGGCGCTCACGCGTGCCGGGATTCTCGCGAGTGACCTTAAACAGCGCGACAAAGCCGAACAGTATTTCAAGGACGCAGTTGCGTTGAACACGCCGGGCAAGTGGAAGCAGGTCGCCCAGCTCGAACTCATGAAGCTGCAATACGACGGGGACCGGTTCTCTCAGGTCCTCGACTCGTTCAGCAGAAATGCATCTTCCCTAAGCGATGAGACCCGCCCGACGGTGCTGCTGATGGTGGCGAATTCCTACCGGCAGCTTGGCAAGTATCCGAAAGCGCTCGAGGTCTACAACCAATTGTTGCGCCGCTACCCCGATGCGGCGGAAGCAGCCGACGCCCGCTTCCAGCGTCTGGTCACCCTCGACGTGACCAAGGATCCGAACCTCGTACCCGAAGTCGATGCGTTTCTCGCCACCAACCCTGCGCGCGACCGTGCCGATAAAGCCAAACTGCTGAAAGCGCAAACGCTCGTCCAGCAGAACAAATACCAGGCGGCTGCGGCGCTCTACCTGGAACTTGGCCAGTCCTCGCTGCCGGACGCTTACCGGGCTGATTGCTGTTATGCGGCTGGCTACAGCCTAAGCCAGGTCAACGATGTGCCGGGGGCGATCGAGGCGTTCTCTGTTCTGATCAATCGGTATCCCCATTACAAGATGATCACCAAGGCGCTGCTGAAACGCGCCTTGCTCTACCAGAGCGAGCGCAATTATGCGGCGGCCATTGCTGACTTCAACCAGGTCATTATTTCCCAGGGCAACCCCGGGACGACGCCTGAACGGGAAACGGCTTTGCTGGAGAAAGGGCTCACGCTCGGCCAGCAACAGGATTACCTGCAGATGAGCGCCACGTTCCGCCAGTTGCTGCAGGAATACCCTCACAGCAGCGGTGCCGCTCAGGCAAATTACTGGATTGGCTGGGCTGCATTCGAAGCAAAGCGCTACGCCGATGCCATGGGGCCCCTGAACGAGGCGCGCAAGTTGAATCCCGGGGATTACGCCGAAAAAGTGGCGCTCAGGCTTCTTTTCTGCAACCAGGTGCTTAACCGGCCTGAGGATGCAGCCCGTGAAATCGACAATTTCACGCAGGGAGACCTCAAACGGGTTTCGATCGTGGCCGACGGCTGCCGGTGGGTCGGCGGGCAGTTTTATACTGCGCGGAATTTCGCCGGCACCGCCAAATACCTCGGTTTAATCGCCAAGAGCGATGAACGCGGCAGGCTTGATGCGGCAACCTGGTTGATGCTGGGCCGGTCCGACATTGAGCAGAAACAGTTTTCCGACGCCATTGAAGCGGTTAACGCTTACCTCGCCGCCACGACCGATCCCGCCGACCGGGCACAGGGCTTTCTTGCCTTAGGCCGGGCGCAACTTGGGGCGATTCAGGCGGATGCCGCGACAAAATCGGCTGAACAAGCGATGAGCCTGCAACCGGAGGGCCGGCTGAATGCCGACGCACGCATGCTCATCGGAGACATCGACGCGAGCAAAGGCGATTATGAGACGGCAGCCAAATCTTACCTGAGCGTGGCCGTCCTCTATGAAGACCCTGAGGTCACGCCCCACGCCTTGGATGCTGCGTACCGGGCGTTCCAGAAGGCCGGCAATCAGGATCAAGCCTCCAAGACCCTTTCCGAACTTAAGAATCGCTATCCTACCTACGAAATGCGGGCCTCAGCCAGCTGAGTTCCGTCACACGGCGGGCACGGCGGGTGTGGCGGGCACCACGTAAGAGTTCACACGGCGAACACGGCGGGCCACGGCGAACACGGCGAGAAGATTAAATCATCCGCAGAACACGCAGAGGAAGGCATCCATACCTCACGCGGGT